>JANOBL010000100.1:0-5065 GCA_031411635.1 Betaproteobacteria bacterium | reverse complement strand
ATCAACATCATCGTCACCATCCTGAACATGCGCGCCCCGGGCATGACGCTGATGAAGATGCCGCTGTTCTGCTGGACCTGGCTGATCACCGCCTACCTGCTGATCGCAGTGATGCCGGTGCTGGCCGGCGCGATCACGATGACGCTGACTGACCGCCACTTTGGCACCAGTTTTTTCAGCCCCGCCGGTGGTGGTGACCCGGTGATGTACCAGCACATCTTCTGGTTCTTCGGCCACCCCGAGGTCTACATCATGATCTTGCCGGCGTTTGGCATCGTCAGCGCCATCATCCCCACCTTTGCCCGCAAGCGCCTGTTTGGCTACACGTCGATGGTGTATGCCACCGCGTCGATCGCGATCCTGTCGTTCATCGTCTGGGCGCACCACATGTACGTCACCGGCATGCCGGTGACCGGCCAGTTGTTCTTCATGTACGCAACGATGCTGATTGCGGTGCCCACCGGCGTGAAGATCTTCAACTGGATCGCCACGATGTGGCGCGGCTCGATGACCTTCGAGACGCCGATGCTGTGGGCCGTGGGCTTCATCTTCGTGTTCACGATGGGCGGCTTCACCGGGCTGATCCTGGCGATGGCGCCGATCGACATCCAGTTGCAAGACACCTACTACGTGGTGGCCCACTTCCATTACGTGCTGGTGGCCGGCTCGCTGTATGCCCTGTTTGCCGGCGTCTACTACTGGGGCCCCAAGTGGACCGGGGTGATGTACTCCGAGTTTCGCGGCAAGCTGCATTTCTGGTGGTCGCTGATCGCCTTCAACGTCACCTTCTTCCCGATGCATTTCCTGGGCCTGGCCGGCATGCCGAGGCGTTATGCCGATTACCCGATGCAGTTTGCCGACTTCAACATGCTGGCCACGATTGGCGCGTTCGGCTTCGGTCTGGCGCAGGTATTTTTCTTCCTGTTTGTCGTGGTGCCGATGATGCGCGGCCAAGGTGTCAAAGCCGCACAAAACCCTTGGGAAGGCGCCGAAGGGCTGGAGTGGGAAGTGCCGTCGCCGGCACCGTTCCACACCTTCGAGAACCCGCCCAAGCTGAACGCCAACGCCACCAAGGTGCTGGCCTGAGTGCCGGGCGCGTGATGGCGGCCTCCCCTGAATCGCAGCGCAAGGCCAACCGCCGGCTGGGCTTGATCCTGGCCTCGGTGGCGCTGGTGTTCTTTCTTGGTTTCATGACCAAGATGGTGCTGCTAGCCCGCTGACATTCGCTGCGCCATGGCCCTGTCCACCCTCCTGTCCCGATTGCACCGCGACAACCGCCGCATGGTGGGCAAGCTGGCGGTGATCGTGCTGGCGATGTTTGGTTTTGGTTATGCGCTGGTGCCGATGTACCGCACGATCTGCGATGCGCTGGGCATCAATGTGTTGTCGCTCAGCGAGCGCTTGACCAGCGGCGCGGCCACCGGCAGCCGCAAGGCCAGCACCCAGGTGGATTTGTCGCGCAGCATCACGGTTGAGTTTGATGCCAATGCACGTGGCGTGTTCGAGTTCAAGCCCGCGCTGCGCTCGCTGCAAGTGCACCCGGGCGAGATGGCCACCGTGATGTACGAGTTTCGCAACGTGCAGAACCGCACCCTGGCCGCACAGGCAATCCCCAGCTATGCGCCTATGCAGGCCGGCATGCATTTCAACAAGGTGGAGTGCTTTTGCTTCAACGAGTACATCCTGAAGCCCGGTGAGCGCAAAGAGTGGCCGGTGGTGTTTTATATCGATGCCAAGCTGCCCAAGGATGTGACCACGATCACCTTGTCGTACACCTTCTTCGAGGTGGCGGGCAAGGTGGCAGCGGCTGCGCCGGAGAAGCGCTCGTGAACAATCATCCAGACAATCGCCCCAGCCAGAACCCCGCGGCGCGCAAAGGCTCGTTGCTGCAAACCATGGGCGCGGTGGCCTGGTCGTTTTTTGGCGTGCGCCGTTCGGCCGATTACGCCAACGACGTGGCCAAGCTCAATCCTGTGCATGTGGTGATCGCCGGTATCCTCGGCGCGGCCTTGTTTGTCACCGTGCTGGTCTTTTTGGTCAAGTGGGTCGTGGGCAGTGGCGTGGCCACCTGAGCGCTGCCCATCCCGCCCCTGTCAGTTTTTTCGTCTCCAGGAGAACACACAAGATGTCCGCTGCGACACCCCACGGGGCCACCCCGTATTACTTCGTGCCCAGCCCCTCGGGCTACCCGGCCATGGCCGCCACCGGCCTGTTCTTCGTGATCCTGGGTGCCGGCCAGTGGGTCAATGGCGCCGGCTGGGGGGCTTACTCGCTGATGCTGGGGCTGGTGATCTGGCTGAGCACGCTGTTTGTCTGGTTCCGCCAGGCGGTGGGCGAGAGCGAAGGCGGCCAGTACTCCGACCGGGTGGACGTGTCGTTTCGCTGGAGCATGAGCTGGTTCATCTTCTCCGAGGTGATGTTTTTTGCGGCGTTTTTTGGTGCGCTGTACTGGGCCCGGGTGCAGTCGGTGCCAACCTTGGGCAACCTGGACCATGCCGTGCTGTGGCCCGATTTCAAGGCCATCTGGCCCAGCGCGGGGGGCGGTGCCACCGCGTCGCCGGCCGGCACGGTAGAGCCTTTCAATACCATGGGTCCGTGGCCGATCCCCACGATCAACACCGCGATCCTGCTGACCTCGGGCCTAACGCTGACCATCGCCCACCATGCACTGATCGCCGGCAAACGTGCCAAGACAATAGGCTGGATGTGGATCACCGTGCTGCTGGGCATCACCTTCGTCGGCTTCCAGGCCTACGAGTACGTGCATGCGTACCAGGAGTTGAACCTGAAGCTCAGTTCGGGCATCTTTGGCTCCACGTTTTTCATGCTGACTGGCTTCCACGGTTTCCACGTGTTTGTCGGCATGTTGATGCTGTTGTTCATCACCTTGCGGCTGATGAACGGCCACTTCACGCCGGAGCGCCACTTTGGCTTCGAAGGCGCCGCCTGGTACTGGCACTTCGTGGACGTGGTGTGGCTGGGCCTGTACTTTTTGGTCTATTGGCTCTGACGCTGCCGGCGCTTGGAACTCAAAGACGCCGCCGAGTGCGGCGTTTTTGTTGGGTGATGGTTGATCAGCGCGCCAGCGGCAATCCGGTGGGATGGATCCAGCCCAGCCACCAGCTCAGCAGCACAAACAGGAACAGCGCGATCGACAAGCCCACCCGCAGTGCCAGTGCCCATGCCATGCGGTTGTCGCGCGATTGGGTGGCAGTGCCCTTGCGCAGCATGAACAGACCGGCGCTGCCCAGCACCCCCAGCACCAGCACCAGCGCGATGACGATCACGGTTTTCATGGGCGCCGATTATCGAGGCCGGTTGCGGCCATGCTGAGGCAGCGGTCTTGGCTGCTGGTTGCGGCTGCGCTGCTGGCGGTGGCCCTGACCGCCAGGCTGGGGTTTTGGCAGCTCGACCGAGCGCGGCAAAAGCTGGACCTGCAAGCGCAGATCCAGGCCAGGTCCGATTTGCCACCGCTGGCGCAGGCCGATCTGGCGCGTGATGCCAGCCAGGCCGATGCGCAGCACTACCGCCGCATCACGCTGCATGGCCGCTGGCTGGCGGATCACACCGTCTACCTGGACAACCGGCAGATGAATGCGCGCCCGGGTTTCTTTGTCGTCACGCCGCTGCTGTTGGCCGCAGGCGATGCGGTGCTGGTGCAGCGCGGCTGGTTGCCGCGTGATTTCAACGACCGCGCCCGGCTGGCGCCGTTGGCCACAGCGCTTGGCCCGGTGGTTTTGACGGGCCGCATCGCCCCGCCACCGTCCAAGTTGTTCGCCTTTGGCGGTGAAGAGGCTGGGCCGATCCGGCAAAATCTTGACGTTGTGGCGATGGCGCTTGACATTGGCGTTTCGATGCGGCCGCTGTCGGTGCAGCAAAGCGCCGATGAGCAGCCCGTTGAACCGGTTGCCCAAGAGTCCCAGGCGGCCAACACGCCCTTGCTGCGGCAATGGCCGGCACCGGCGGTGGATGTTGGCAAGCACCACGGTTATGCCTTCCAGTGGTTTGCGCTGTGTGCGCTGATCGCTGGCCTGTTTGTCTGGTTTCAAATCCTGCGACCGCGCTTTGCGCTTTCTGATGGCCTACCCCACTGAGCGCCCTGAGCGCCCGCTGCACCCCGTCGAACCGCTGGGCCTGACGGTGCATTCGATCCCGCAGCCCGGCGCTGCGCTGGCGCGCGAGCGGTCCAGTGGCCGGCTCAAGATGCTGTTGGTGCTGCTGGTGTGCGCAGCACCGGTGCTGGCCAGCTACTACACCTACTTTGTGCTGCGTCCCAGCGCGGGCACGGCCTACAGCACGCTGATCCAACCCACCGTGCCGATGCCGGCATTGCCAGCCTTGCCGGTGGCTGGCGGTGCGCCGCAGGTGTTGCGCGGCCTGGCCGGTCAGTGGTTGTTGGTGGTGGTGGACAGCGGCGCCTGCGGTCCGGCCTGCGAGCAGCAGCTGTTTCTGCAGCGCCAGTTGCGTGAGATGACCGGCCGTGAACGTGAGCGCATCGACAAGCTGTGGTTGGTGGTCGATGACGCGCCAGTGGCACCGGCGTTGCAGCAGGCGCTGGCGGCCACGCCCGGCATGCACTTGCTGCGCCTGCCGCGTGCCGCAGTGGCGGCCTGGCTGAAGCCGGCGCCCGGCCAGGCACTCGAAGACCACCTCTACATCGTTGACCCGCTGGGCGAATGGATGATGCGCGCACCGGCCCAGGCCGACCCGGCCAAGCTCAAGCGCGACATCGACCGCCTGCTGCGCGCATCAGGCGGCTGGGACAAACCAGGCCGCCAGGCCTTGATCGGCGCTGCCGCTCCCGCGCTGCCAGCGGCATCGGCCGCGCAGCGCTAGGCGTCTGGCCTGATGCACGCTGCCCACGCCTTGGTGGATTGGTCACCGCTGCTGCGCCTGCTGGGCCTGGCGGCGGTGCTGGCGTTGCTGCCGCTGGCCTGGTGGTGGTTGCGCCAGCGCGGCGCGCCGCTGCCGCAGAAGCTGGCGGCGCTGACCGCATTGATCCTGTTCCTCACGCTCGACCTGATCGCCGTCGGCGCCTTCACCCGGCTCACCGATTCCGGCCTGG
>JANOBL010000099.1:0-3143 GCA_031411635.1 Betaproteobacteria bacterium | reverse complement strand
TGGCCACCTGCCAGCCGGCAAAGGCCAGGTCGTCAGACGGGCCTTCAATCAATAGCAGGCGGTAGCGGTTGGCATCCATGCGCAGCAGCCGGGTGTTTGATTGCGGTCCGGTCGATACCGCCAGCCCCAGGACATCGGCGGCAAAACATTCCCAGGCCGGCAGGTCGGAAACCTCGAAGCCCAGGTAGCCCAATTGGGTGATCAAACGGCTCATCGTCGTCTCCCTCAGGCGCGTTGCAGAAACCACAGCACCAACTCGTTGAACTTGTCGGCCTGCTCCCACTGCGCCCAGTGGCCGGTGTTGTCGAACAGGATCACGTCCTGGTCCGGCACCACGCCAAAGCTCTTGACGCCTTCGGGCAGGTTGACCTTGTCTTGCTGGCCCCAGATCAACAGGCAGCGCTGCTGCAATGTTGCAAGCCGCGGGTCTTCCGACAGGTAGCTGTGCTTGGGCGGTGGGCCGCCGGGTGGCAGGCGCAGCGGCGGGTTGGCGCTGATCTCGGGGTTGTTGCTGGCGGCAAAACGGGTGTCGATCAGCTCGGGTGTCAGCACCGAGGTGTCGTGCACCAGGTTCTGCAAAAACGCTGCAAGCTTCTCGCGCGTCGGGCCGTCGCCCAGGTAGTAGGTCAGCAACTGGATGATGCCGGGCGTGGGCCCCACACCTTCCAGGTAAGCGCCGCCCGGGCCCATCGTGACGATGCGGTCCACGCGGTCCGGGTTCTCGATCGCCAGGCAGTACGCCGCCGCACCGCCAAACGAGTTGCCGATCACATGCGCTTTGGCAATGCCCAGCGTGTCCATGAAGGCCTTGACCGCACGGCCGCCGTTGAAAAACGGGCCCGGTGCACCAAAGGCCTGCAGGTTTTTGGAACTCTGGCCCCAGCCGGGGAAATCGATCACATAGGTGGTGAAGGCCTGGCTCAGTGCGTCGACATTGCGGCTGTAGTTGCTGGCACCGGTGGCGCCCGGGCCGCCGCCGTGCAGCAGGATCAGGCTGGGGCCGCTGCCTTTGACCGTGTAGTGGATGCGCCAGTTGGCGCCGTCGGCCAGTTGGCCCTCGACAAACTTGGATTCACTCATGCTCTGGCTCCTTTGAGATCAAGTGCGATGTCCACCAGCAGGTCTTCCTGACCGCCGATGAGTTTGCGGATGCCGGCCTGCATCAGCAGGTCGCGCGTGGACATGGGGGCTTACGCCGCAAAGGCCTGGATGGGTGCAAAACCGGCAATCTCCAGCCGGTAGTTTTTGCCCTTGATGAACGGCACCATGGGGCCCAGCGCGCCGGTCAGCACCACCTCGCCGGCACGGATCGGGTCACCTTGCTGCACCGCCAGATCGGCCAGCCAGGCAAAGGCCAACAGCGGATCGCCCAAAGACGCTGCACCGACGCCCAGCGAGACGATCTCGCCGTCCTGCGTCATCACCATGCCGGCCAGCCTGGCGTCAAAACTGCCCAAGGGCCGGCGCTCTGTGCCGCAGACGATGGCGCCGCAAGAGGCGTTGTCGGCCACGGTGTCGGCCAGGGTGATCCTCCAGTCGGCAATCGCCGAATCGACGATCTCGAATGCCGCCACCGCAGCACCGGCGCGGCACTGCAACTCGGCACGCGGCAGGCCGGCCTCGGTAATGGCAAGCGCCACGATGAAGGCGATTTCGCCCTCGATCCTGGGCTGCATCAAGGTGGTGGTTGGCACCACCGCTGTCTTTCCAACCGGCCCGGCATACAGCATGTCATCAAACAACACACCGAAATCCGGCTGGTTCACACCGAGCTGCTTTTGCACCGCCAGCGAGGTGAGACCGATCTTGCGGCCGATGCGGCGGGCGCCGCTGGCCAGTTTGCGCTGGGTGTTCAGCGATTGCACTTGGTACGCGGCCGGCAGTGCGTCGCCGGCCAGGTAATCGCGCAGCGGCGGTATCGGGGCCAGATCGGCGCGTGCCGTCCACAAGGCCTGGGCCGCGTTTTGCACGCTTGGGTTGCTGTTGTCGCTCATGCAGGGGTCTCGCTCAAATCAGCCTGGGCCACCCAGCCACGGGTGGCTTTGCTGGCGATGGCCTGGAAATTGTGGGTGCCGGCCGGCAAGGCGTCCGCACCCACGATGTACAGCGTCTTGTCGTCGCTGCTCAAGGCGCAGGCGATGGGCATGCCTGCGGGCGTGTGCACACGCGCGGTCAAGCGGCCGGCGCCGTCGTAGCGCTGCACCGCCTGGCGCTTGGGCAAACAAACCCAGATCGCGCCGCCGCGCTCGATCGCCAAACCGTCCGGGCCGCCTTCGTCGTCGGCAAACTGGATGTACGGCCGTGCCGAGCCCAGCCTGCCATCGGCAGCGATGCGCACTTGCAGCACGCGGTTTTTCATCGTCTCGCCCAGCAGCAAGGTGTTGCCGTCGGGCGTGATCACCATGCCGTTGGGACCGTGGATGCCTTCCAGCACGCTGCGCGCGCTGCCGTCGGTCTCCACCCGGATCACTCGGCCAGGCTGAGGCACTTCGCCTTGCAGCAGCTTGGCGCCAACATCGCCGACAAACGAGCCACCGGCGCGGTCCACCACCAGATCGCCCAGATGGCCGGTGGCCAGCGACGACAAATCGGCGTAGACGCTCAGCCCGTGCTGGCCAGCGACATACAGCTTGCAGTCCAGCATAGCCGCCACCACCAGCCGGCCGTCGGGCAAATGGCCCAGGCCGTTGGGCTGCTGCGGCACCTCGGCCAAGCTGGTTTGCACGCCGGTCTTCGGGTCCAGGCCCAGCACACGCTGGCCGGTCATGTCGGCATACACCAGCTTGCCGCGCCGAACCCGCAGGCCTTCGGGGAACGTGCTGTTGCCGGCCAGGCGGGTTGCGGTCAAGGCCCGCACCTGCGGCCCGGGCATCAGCCGGCCGCTGATGCGGTCCAGCACGGTTTGCGCTTCGGCCAGCAGCGGCTCGCCGCGGCTGCGCCAGGCGATGTGCTGGTCCGGCCGTACCAACACCAGGCCATAGCCCTGGTACTTGTGTTGGGCCTCGGCCTCGGGCACATCCAGCACCGTCAGCGGCAGGCTGCACGCCAGGGCGGCGTTGATCAGCGCAGCACCGCTGGGCGCATCGGCGCCAATGCGCAGCAACGTGAAACCCTTGCCAAACTGGTCATGCAGCGACACCTTG
>JANOBL010000098.1:0-1810 GCA_031411635.1 Betaproteobacteria bacterium | reverse complement strand
GCTGTAGTCCAGCCCCATCCCGCCGTTTTCCACCGGCTTGGTCAGGCCCAGCAGACCCAATTGGCCCATCGCGCCAAAGACCTGGTGCGCCGGGAAGATCTGCGCCTCTTCCCATTCGTCCACGTGGGGGTTGATCTGCTCGTCGGCAAAACGCTTGACGGTGTCGCGCAGGGCCTCGTGTTCGGGCGAGAGTTGCATGGTTTGTTGATCCAGGTTCAGGGTCGGGCAACAGAAAACTGCATCGCTTGCGGCCGGCGTGCATCGCCCTCGCGGCATACCGCCAAGGCCAGCGCCAGCACTGCGCGGGTCTGGCGTGGGTCAATCACTCCGTCGTCCAGCAGCAGTGCGCTGGTGGTGAACACGCTCATCTGCGCCTCGAAGCGCTGCACGATGCCGGCTTGCAAAGCATCCAGCTTGGTTTGGTCCACCGCACCTTTGCGCCGCATCGCCGCCTCGGTGACGATGGCCATGGTTTTGGCCGCTTGCTCACCACCCATCACCGCAGTCTTGGCATTGGGCCAACTGAATGCAAAGCGGGGCGCAAAACCGCGCCCGCACATGCCGTAGTTGCCGGCGCCAAAGCTTGCGCCGCAGTACAGCGTGATCTGCGGCACTGTGGCGTTGCTCACCGCCTGGATCATCTGGCTGCCCTGCTTGATCATGCCGCGCTCCTCGTACTGGCGGCCGACCATGAAGCCGGTGGTGTTCTGCAGGTAGACGATCGGCGTGCGGCTCTGGCAGCAAGCCTGGATGAAGTGCGTCGCCTTGCTGGCACCGGCGTTGTCGATCGGCCCATTGTTGGTGATGATGCCCAGCGCGTGGCCTTCGATACGGGCATGGCCGCAGACGGTGGCGCTGCCGTGGTTTTCGCCAAACACCAGAAAGTCGGAATCGTCGACGATGCGGCCTATCACCTGCCGCATGTCCACCGGCCGTGTGTGGTCCCGCGGCACCAGGCCCAGCAGGTAGTCGGGGTCCAGGCGTGGCGGTTTGAAATCGCGGCGGGCGCTGGTTGATTCACCGCCCGGCCAGTCGATCTGGCCCAGCACCTCACGCGCAATGCGCAACGCGTCGCGGTCGTCCTCGGCCAGGTAGTCGCCCAGGCCGGACAGCGTGGTGTGCATCTCGGCGCCGCCCAACTCCTCCTCGGTGGCCACCTCGCCAGTGGCGGCCAGCAGCAACGGTGGGCCGGCCAGAAAGGCCCGCG
Source organism: Betaproteobacteria bacterium (assembly GCA_031411635.1). Lineage (GTDB taxonomy): Bacteria > Pseudomonadota > Gammaproteobacteria > Burkholderiales > Burkholderiaceae_C > Pseudaquabacterium. The sequence goes on along the minus strand of JANOBL010000098.1, from coordinate 603 downwards.
AGCGGCCACGCACCATGATGATGTAGTCCGACAAGCCCGTCTGGTAGGCCCCGCCCGCGGTGGACGAGCCATGCGTGACCGTGACCACCGGCAGCCCGGCGGCCGACATACGGGCCAGGTTGCGGAACAAGCCACCGCCTTTGATGAACTGCTCCACCCGGTACTGCATCAGGTTGGCACCGGCACTTTCCACAAGCTGCACATACGGCAGCTTGTTCTCCAGCGCCAGGGCCTGGATGCGCAGCGCCTTGTCCAGGCCCATGGCCTGCATCGCACCGGCATCAATGCCCGAATCGCTGGCGGTGACCATGCAGCGCTTGCCGGCGACAAAACCGATGCCGGCGATGACACCACCGCCGGGCACGGTTTTGTTGGGATCGGGGGTGTCCAGCCCGTAGCCGGCCAAGGTGCACAGCGGCAGAAACGGCGGGCCCGGGTCCAGCAGCAGCGCCAGCCGCTCGCGTGGCAGCAACTGGCCCCGGGCCTCGAAGCGCGCGCGTGAGGCGTTGCTGGCATCGACGGCGCGCTGCTCGGCTTGCTGCACACGCGCCAGCAAGGCCAGCAAGCTGGCGCGGTTGCTGGCATAGGCTTCACTGCCCGGTG
>JANOBL010000097.1:0-6097 GCA_031411635.1 Betaproteobacteria bacterium | reverse complement strand
GGCCGATGAAGCCACTGCCGCCCAGGATCAGCACGCGCATGTCAGAGGGTGTTGACGAAATGAATGGCACCCGCGCCGGAGTGGTCAAGGGCACTGGGGTAGGCGCGGCGTGCGGCCCGGGCTGGGGGCCCGGGCAAGCGGCGCAACGCCCCCCAGCGCCCTTGGCCGCCCGGCCCGCAGGGTGAGGCCTCAAAACGGGCCAACTCGTCGTTGCAAATGCTCGCCGGGCCTGCAGCCCGTCTGTGCTTTGCGCCTGGATTTGGCCCACTTTGGGGCCTCACGCGGGTGCCATTCGTTTCGTCAACACCCTCTCGTGCCGCCAGGGCCACCGAAGCCGCTGCCAACAAGCGTGGCATAGCGCGCAATCGCCCGGATTGGGCCGGTTCACCCGGCCACCGGACAGCTCAAGTCGCCCCGGCACGATCCGATAAAACCTGTACCGAGACCGAACCACAGCCCCCTCAGCCCTTCCTCAAAAAAACGACCATGTTCAGCGCACCGCACGCTCAGCCCACCTCCCGCACCCAGCAATTTGCCGGCACCTACCACACCGTGGGTGTGCAAACCATGGTGGCCAGTGCCACGCCGCACGGCCTGGTTGCCCTGTTGTTTGACGGCTTCATGGCCGCGCTGCACCGCGCCAAAGGGGCGCTGCGCGGTGCCGACACTGCGGCCAAGGGGACGGCCATCAGCCACGCAGTGCGCATCATCGACGAGGGCCTGCGCTCGGCGCTGGACCTGCAGGGCGGCGGCAAGCTGGCGGCCGATCTGGCCGATCTGTACGCCTATGTCTGCCTGCGCCTGACCCACGCCAACCGGCACAACGACGAGGCCGCCATCGACGAGTGCCTGGCTTTGATGACACCGTTGCGCGAGGCCTGGCATGCGATTGGCGCCCAGGTTGACGCCCTGCCCAAGAACTAAAACCCGTGCCCCCCGGACCTCACCGAGCGCCCACCATGAACAGCCCTCTCCTGAGCTATTACGAGGCCATTGAAAAGGCCAGCGCCGACTTGGTTGATGCCGCCCGCGCCGGCAATTGGGACCACGTGATCAAGCTGGAAGGCGCCTGCGTGCTGCTGATCAGCCAGCTCAAGAACGCGGCCCGGGGCGGCGGCTTGAGCAACGAAGAAACCCAGCTCAAATCGCGCATCATGAAGCGGGTGCTGGTCAACGATGCCGAGATCCGCCACCTGGCAGAGCCCTGGCTGGAAGACCTGGACCAGATGATGGCCGGCCATCCCAAAACCCTGCATTGAGCCCACCCGCCCAAGCGCCATGGCAAACCTAGACACCCAGCTTGCAGACACCGCCATGCTGCAAGACCCGTTGGCCGCGTTTCGCTGCGAGCACCCGCGCGAAGTGATGGCGCTGCTGCGCAGCCTGCGCGACGCTGCCAGCCCGGTGAGCTTGTCCGGCCCGGGCGGCGCCCAGCTCAATGCCACGGTGTGGACCATCGATGCCGACCGCCAACGCCTGGCCTTTGACGTGGAGCCCGGCAACGCACAGCTCAGCAGCCTGGTCGAGACCAACGAGGCCACCGCGGTGGCCTACCTGGATGCCGTCAAGCTGCAGTTTGACCTGCAAAACATGGTGCTCGTGCGCAGCCCCAAGGCCACCGCGCTGCAAGTCAAGCTGCCACGCTGGGTCTACCGGTTTCAGCGCCGGGGCAGCTTTCGGGTGCGCACGCTGGAGCGCACCGCCCCCAGTGCCAACCTGCGCCACCCGGCGCTGCCGGACATGCAACTCAGCCTGCGCATCCTGGACTTGAGCATCGGCGGCTGTGCGTTGCTGCTGCCCGACAGCGTGCCCACGCTGCCGCTGGGCATCACCTTGCACGCGGTGCAGCTTGATCTGGACGGCGACACCCGGCTGATGGTCACGTTGCGGCTGCAACACGCCAGCTCAACCACCGCTGCGCTGCCCGGGCTGCGCCTGGGTTGTGAACTGGTCAAACCCGACTCAAGCACCGAGCGTGCGCTGCAGCGCCACATCGACCAGACCCAGAAGCGCCGGCGCTTGCTGTCGCTGGACTGATGGCGGCGCGCTCGCCCACGCCCAGCGCCGAGCCACCGCGCAGCCTCTGGGCCGGGTTCACGCTGATCGAGTTGGTCATCAGCATCGCGGTGATGGCGGTGCTGGGCGCCATCGCGATGCCCAACCTGTCAGCGCTGTTGTCGCGCCAACGGCTGCAAGCCGCCGCCCACCACCTGCAGGCCGATGTGGCGCTGGCGCGGCAGGAGTCCGGCCGGCGTGGTCAGCTTGTGCAACTGCAGTTTGAGCCTGGTGCGGATTGGTGTTATGTCATCAGCACCGGCGTGGGCACCGGCACCAGCAACCACTGCAGGACGGCCACGCCAGCACCGGGCAACGGCGTGATCAAGGTGGTGCACGCCGCCGATCACCCCGGCATCGAGTTGCTGGAGGCCAGCACGATGCTGATCGACGCCGGCAGCTCCGGCGCACTGCCGCTGCTGCGCATTAACGGCCAGGCGCGTTTTGGCAACCGCGAGGGCCAGCAACTGCAGGTTCGGCTGGGGCCACAGGGCCGGGCCAGCCTGTGTGCCAGCGGTGTGGCGGTGGGGGGTGTGCCGGTTTGCCCAGTCTGAGCAGCCGTCAAACCTGCATGTTCATGATGTCGCTGTAAGCCTGCACCAACCGGTTGCGCACCGTCAGCGCCGCAGTGAAGCCGATCTGCGATTTGTTCATCGAGATCATCGTCTGCTCCAGGCTCACGGTGGGGTTGTCCAACTGCAGCTCGTGCTGCAAGGCCTGGGCTTCCAACTGGCTGTCGCTGACCGCGCGCAGTGCCTGCGCCATCGCGGTGCCAAAGTTGGCCGGCGCTGCAGCCGGCGCAGCGCGGCCCACCGGGTGGCCGTCGATGCCCAGCCCGGCACGCGCCACCGCCTGGGCAAAGTCGAAGGGCTTGAGCTCGAGTTTCATCGCGGTGCAGAGGGGTTGGTCGCGCCCGGCCAAACAGCCTTGGGCACGCTTTGCACTGTAGGGCGCCCACTCGACCACGATGGTGCGAACTGAAGCCCGAAATGCGGGCTGTTTGCGCCATGCGCGCCGATGCCGCCGTCGAACAATGAAGGCCGAGCCGACCCTGCCAACGTCCCCTTTTATCCAGCCCCCGTCCAGCCCCTGACCATCACCCGCCCATGGACGCCGCTGCCACCGCCCTGACCCCCACCAACCCAGCCGCAATGCTGGCCGACGCCATGCCGGATGCGCCGGACAAGCCCGCCGGCCCCTTGGCCCGGTTGCAGGCCATGTCCCAGCGCAAGCGGGTGTTGCTGGGTGTGGGCACGGCCGGCCTGGTGGCGCTGCTGCTGGTGCTGATGTTGTGGAGCCGGCAGGTGCCGATGTCGCCGCTGTTCTCGCACACCTTGCCCGAAAACGAGGCCGGCGCGGTGATCGACCAGCTCAACAAGCTGGGCGAGACCTACCAGCTCGGCACCTACGGCAGCCTGATCATGGTGCCCACCGCACGTGTCAACGAGTTGCGCATGCGCATGGCCACCGCCGGCCTGCCCAAATCCGCGCCCACCGGCTACGAGCTGTTCGACAAGCAGAACTTTGGCCAATCCCAGCTCACCGAGCGCACCAACCTGCAGCGCGCGCTGGGCAGCCGGCTGGAGCAGCAGATTGCGACGATCTCGGCCGTGCAATCGGTCAAGGTGATGGTGGCACTGCCGCAGCAAAACGGCTTTTACCGCGAGCAGGACAAGCCCACCGCGTCGGTGGCGCTTACTTTGCAGGGCGGCCGCACGCTGGACCGCAGCCAGATCGCCGGCATCGTGCACATGACGGCGATGGCGGTGCCCGGCCTGTCGCCGGCCAACGTGGCGGTGACCGACCAGGACAGCAACTGGCTGACCCAGCCCGTGGCGGTGGGCCGCACCGACCTGACCCAGCAACAGCGCGCCCATCTGCGCGACACCGAAGCCCGGCTGCTGAAGCGGGTGAACGAGATCCTGGAGCCGGCGCTGGGCGCCGACAACCTGCGCGCCACCGTCACCGCCGAGCTGGATTTCAACCAGGTCGAATCCACCCGCGAGGCCTATGCACCCAACCAGGGCCCCGACAAAGCCACCATCCGCAGCCAGCGCAGCCTGGAGGCCAGCGGCAGCAGCACACCCCAGCCCACCGGCGTGCCGGGCGCTGCCAGCAACCAGCCCAGCGCCGCCGCCACCGCGCCGATCACCGGCGCGTCGCAGCCGCTGCAGGCCGCGCAGAGCGGGCTGACCGGCACCGGCGCCCGGCGCGAGAACCAGATCAACTACGAGGTGGACAAGAAGGTTGAGCTGATGCGCAACGCGGTGGGCACGATCAAGCGCATCAACGTGGGTGTGCTGGTCAACCACCGCAGCACCACCGATGCCAAGGGCAAGCCCGGCAGCGCCGCGCTGCCGCCCGAGGAGCTGGAAAAACTCACCGCGCTGGTGCAGGAGGCGGTGGGCTTCAACAAGGACCGGGGTGATTCGGTCAAGGTGATCAACTTTCCGTTCCGCGCCGAGCCCAAGCAAGAGCCCGAAGTGCTGCCGCTGTGGAAGCAGCCCTGGGTGCTGGACCTGTTGCGTGCGGGCGGTGTGCCGGCGGCCTTGACGCTGGTGGCGATGATGTTGCTGTTTGGCGTGGTGCGCCCGGCGCTGACCCCCGAGAAGCCCGAGCCGCCGCCAGACGCCTCGCTGGACGCCGTGGTCGACGACGCCGAAGCGCTGCCAGAAGACCCGGCACTGCTGCTGCCGTTCCCCAACAGCGCGCAGCAGCTTGAAAGCGCCCGCGAGATGGCACGCGTCAGCCCGCTGGCCGTGGCCGGCATCCTGCGCACCTGGATCAGCCCTGAGGAGGAGGCTAAGTGAGCCCGCCGATGGACGAGCAAGGCCTGGAGGACGCCGCCATCATGCTGATGTCGCTGGGCGAAGAAGAGGCCGCCGGGGTGTTCAAGCACCTGGCCCCCAAAGAAGTGCAGCGCCTGGGCGAGACCATGGCCAAGCTGAAAAACGTGGGCCGCGACAAGGTGGGCCAGGTGCTGCAGCGCTTCAGCACCATTGCCTCCGAGCACCACACCTTGGTGGCCGACACCGACGACTATGTGCGCAGCGTGCTGCGCAAGGCACTGGGCGACGACAAGGCCAACCTGCTGATCGACCGCATCCTGCAAGGCAGTGATGTGACCGGCATCGAAGGTTTGAAGTGGATGGACCCCCCATCGATCGCCGAGCTGTTGCGCAACGAGCATCCGCAGATCGTTGCGGCGATCCTGGTGCACCTGGAAAGCGATCTGGCGGCCAGCGTGATCAAGTGTTTTGCCGACCGCCAGCGCAACGAGGTGCTGGTGCGCATCGCCACGCTGGACGGCATCCAGCCGGCCGCGCTGCGCGACCTGAACGATGTGATGAGCAACATGCTGGCCGGGGGCGACTCGATGCGCAAAACCTCGCTGGGCGGCGTCAAGACCGCCGCCGAGCTGCTCAACCAGATGGGCAGCGCGGTGGAGACCGGTGTGCTGGACTATGTGCGCGAGTCCGATGCCGATCTGGCGCAGAAGCTGATGGACAACATGTTTGGCTTCGACGATTTGATCAAGCTCGACGACAAGGGCATCCAGGCGGTGTTGCGCGAAGTGCAGAGCGAGTCGCTGGTGCTGGCGCTAAAGGGTGCCACCCCCGAGATGCGCGACAAGGTGTTCAAGAACATGTCCAGCCGCGCCAGCGAAACCCTGAAAGAAGACCTGGACGGCCGGGGCCCGGTGCGGGTGGCCGATGTCGAGGCCGAGCAGAAGGAAATGGTCAAGATCGTGCGCCGCCTGGTTGACGAAGGCTCGATCACGATCGCCAGCGGAGGTGCCGATGAATTCCTATAGGGCCTGTCGTCATATGAATCACCCCTGCGTGGCACCCCAGAGCGGGCGCAATCTAGGCGCAAAGCGCTGTCGGGGTTGGGCCCCGACGAGCATTTGCAACGACGAGTGCGCCCGCTCTGGGGTACCACCCGAAGGGCCGGGGTTGCAAGGGGCGCCGCGCGTCGTTGCAGCCCCAGGTCGGGGGAAACACCCCGACCGTCGGTCTGCGCCTAGCGCCGCACCCCTTGC
>JANOBL010000096.1:0-5316 GCA_031411635.1 Betaproteobacteria bacterium | reverse complement strand
GGGCGGTGCAGCATCGGCCCCATTGCAGTTCCGCGCCAACGAGGTGGTGCGGCCCACACTGGCCAGCCTGCCGCAATCGATTGAGTTCTCTGGCCCGCTGGTGGCGCCCAACACCGCCGTGCTGCGCGCCAAGGCCTCGGGCACCTTGCTGAGCCTGAACGTGGCCGAAGGCGCACGGGTGCGCGCCGGCCAGGTGCTGGGCCGCATCGACATGGCCGAGCTGGGCAGCCGCATCGCCGAGCGTGGCGCCAACCTGGAATCGGCCCGCGCCACCGTGCTGCAGGCCGAGCGCGCCCATGCCAGCAACCAGCGGCTGGCGGCGCAAAACTTTATCTCCGGCACCGCGCTGGACAACTCACGCGCCAACTTGGACACCGCCCGCGCTGCGCTGGCCGCTGCCGAGGCCTCGCTGACCACCACCCGGGTGGCGCAGCGCGATGCCACGCTCACCGCGCCAATCGCCGGCATCGTGGCCAAACGCCAGGTGCTGCCGGGCGAAAAGGTGGCGATGGAGCAGCCAGTGCTCACCTTGGTCGATCTGGCCCGGCTGGAGCTGGCCGGCAGCGTGGCCACGCACGAGGTGGGCCGCTTGTCGCCCGGCATGGCGGTGCTGGTCCAGGTGGAGGGGCAGGCTTTGCCGCTGGCCGGGGTGCTGGCCCGCATCGCACCGGCGGCAGAGGCCGGCACCCGCAGCATCGGCGTAACCGTGACGCTGGCCAACCCCGACGAGCGGCTGCGCGCCGGCCAGTACGCACTGGCGCGGGTGGCGCTGCCCGACGACCAACAACGCCTGGTGCTGCCGCTGCCGGCGGTGGGCGCCAGCAGCGGGCAATCCTTTGTCTGGCTGATCAACAACGGCGTGCTGGTGCGGCGTGCAATCACCCTGGGCCGGCGCGACGAGGCCGGTGGCCGGGTGGAGGTGCTGGCCGGCCTGGACGCCAATGCCCAGGTGCTGGGCGCACGTTTTGACAATCTGCGTGAAGGTGCGCCGGCCAAGGTGATGCTGGCCACCGCCACACCGGCCGCCAGCGCCAGCACGCCACGCTGATCACCTCTCAAACTACCAGGACAGCCGATGTGGATCACCCGTGTAGCTATTGCCAACCCGGTGTTTGCGGTGATGGTGATGGTGGCGCTGTGCGTGCTGGGGCTGTTTGCCTATGTGCGGCTGGGCGTCGAGCAGATGCCCGACGTGTCGCCGCCAGGTGCCTACATCGAGGTGCTGTACCCCGGCGCCGCGCCCGAGGCGGTGGAGCGCGAAGTGACCAAGCCGATCGAATCGGCGGTCAACAGCGTGGCGGGGGTGCGCCGCATCAGCTCGCGCAGCCAGGAGGGCAAGAGCCAGACCAATGTGGAGTTCAGTCTCAATGCCGACATGGGCCGGGCGATGCAGGAGCTGCGGGACCGGCTGTCGGCGGTGCAAGGCAGCCTGCCGCGCGATGCCAAGCCGCCGACGGTTGCGCGCTTCAACAACGACAACGCCCAGCCGGTGGTGGTGCTGGCGCTGCTGAGCCCAAGCCGCAGCGCAAGAGAACTGTCGCTGATTGCCGAGCAGCAAGTGGACAAACGCCTGCAGCGGGTGGAGGGCGTGGCGCGGGTGGACATCTCGGGCCTGTCCACGCGCGAGCTGCGCATCGACCTGGACCCGGCGCGGCTGCGCAGTCACGGCGTCACGCCGGCCGTGGTGGCTACCGCGCTGCGCGAGGCCAATGCCGACCAGCCGGTGGGCCTGATCAGCGACCGCACGCAGGACGCAATCCTGCGTGTGGAAGGCCGGGTGCGCGACCCGCGCGACTTTGCCAACATCGTGGTGGCACGGCGTGGCAACCTGGCGCTGACGGTGAGCGACCTGGGACAACTGGTCGAGCGTGAGCGCGAGGCTGATTCGGTGGCCCGCATCAACGGCCAGCGTGCGGTCAGCTTCAATGTCTTCAAGCAGCAGGATGCCAACATCGTGGTGGCCGGCGATGCGGTCAAAGAGGCGATGGCCGAGTTGCGCAAAAGCCTGCCGCCGGATGTGGAACTGCGGCTGATCTATGCCAACAGCGATTGGGTGAAACAGTCGCTGAACGGCCTGAAACGCACGCTGGTGGAGGGCGCCCTGCTCACCGTGGCGATCGTGTTCTTGTTTCTGCATAGCTGGCGCTCCACCATCATCACCGGGCTGACCTTGCCGATTGCGGTGATCTCCAGCTTTATCGCGGTGTATGCGCTGGGCTTTACCTTGAACTTCATGACGATGATGGCGCTGAGCCTGTGCATCGGCCTGCTGATCGACGATGCCATCGTGGTGCGCGAAAACATCGTGCGCCATCTGGGCATGGGCAAAAACCACCACCAGGCCTCGCTGCAGGGCACACAGGAGATCGGGCTGGCGGTGATGGCCACCACCTTTGCGCTGTGCGCGGTGTTTGTGCCGGTTGCCTTCATGGGCGGCATCGTCGGCAAGTTCTTCTACCCGTTTGGCATCACCGTGGCGGTGGCGGTGCTGGTCAGCCTGTTTGTCAGCTTCACGCTGGACCCGATGCTGTCGTCGGTCTGGCACGATCCACCGGCCAACCGGCTGAAAAACCTGCCTTTGATCGGTGCGCTGATCCGCGCCACCGACAGTGGTCTGGATGTTTTGCACCGGGTGTACGAAACGCTGATCCGCTGGGCGTTTTCAGCGCGCCGCTGGCGGCTGCCACTGCCGGCGTTTGGCCATGGCTTTGGCAGCGATGGCCGGCGCGACAAATCCAGCCCTCGCCACTGGCGGCGCGCCACGATCGGCCCACGCGGTGTGGTGCTGGGCATCGGCGTGCTGAGCTTTGCCGGCGCCATCGCGCTGGCGCCGCTGGTGGGCAGCGAGTTCATCCCCGAGGTGGACCAGGGCTTCACACAATTGGCGCTGCGCCTGCCCGAGGGCAGCAGCCTGGAGCGCAGCGATGCCAAGGTGGCACAGGTGGAGGCCATCGTGCTGGCGCTGCCCGAGGTGGCCAGTGTGTCCACCTGGGTGGGCGGCGCCGGCCAGCGCAGCCAGGCCTGGCTGAACATCGCGCTGAAAGAGCGCAAAGACCGCAAGCGCAGCCAGAAGCAGGTGGAAGAAGCGATCCGCCAGCAGGTGGCGGTGATCCCCGGCACCGACGTGGCGTTGGGCTTCAACCGGCCGATTTACGTGGCCATCCTGGGCCCCGAGGCTGAGGGCCTGGCCCGGGTGGCTACCGAGTTTGCCGAGAAGGTCAAAAAAATACCCGGCACGGTGGATGTGGAATCCAGCGTGCGGCCGGGCATCCCGGCGTATGCGGTGCGGCTCAAACCCGGCGCGGTGCGTGAGCTGGGGCTGACCGCGCCGCAGCTTGCGTCCAGCCTGCGGGCCTATGTCAATGGCGAGACTGCTACCTGGTGGACCACCACCGACGGCGACCAGGTGGATGTGGTATTGCGGCTGAACCAAAGCCAGCGCCAGCGCGTCGAGCAGATGCGGGGTTTGCCGGTGGCGTTTGCCAAGGACGGCAATGGCGCCACAACCCCGATCACGCTGGATTCGGTGGCCACGATAGTGCCGGTGTTCAACCCCGAGATCATCCGGCGCCAGAACCTGCAGCGCCGCGAGGCGGTGTTTGCCGGTGTCAACGGCCGGTCTGCCGGTGAGGTGGGCGACGATGTGCAAAAGCTGGTGAAAGAAACCGTGCTGCCACCCGGCTACAGCTTTGACGTGGGCGGCCACACCCGCGACCAGCAAGAGGCCTTTGGCGGGATGCTGGGTGCGATGGGGCTGGCGGTGATCTTTATCTACATCGTGCTGGCCAGCCAGTTTGGCAGTTATCTGCAGCCGATTGCCATCATGGCCAGCCTGCCATTGGCGCTGATCGGCGTGATGATTGCGCTGCTGGTCTCGCGCAGCACGCTGAACGTGTTTTCGATGATCGGCCTGGTGATGTTGATGGGCCTGGTGACGAAAAACGCGATCCTGCTGGTGGACTGTGCCAACCAGGCCCGCAAGGCCGGCGCCACCGTGGCCGACGCGTTGCTGCAGGCTGGCTTGACGCGCATGCGGCCGATCATGATGACCACCGCCGCGATGGTCTTCGGCATGCTGCCGCTGGCCCTGGCCCTGGATGAAGGCGGCGAGATGCAGGCGCCGATGGGCCGCGCCATCATCGGCGGCGTGATCACCAGCACCTTGCTGACCTTGGTGGTGGTGCCGGTGATCTACAGCTATTTGGTGCGGGAGCGGCGGGGGGTGGTTGGGGTGGTGCCCATCGGAGCCACCGCCGGTGGTGCTCTGCCGCCGCTGGCGCCCGCTGACCGGGATTGAGGTGCAGTGCACCGGCCACTCTCCACCCACACCCCCCCGGAACGGTGGGTTTACCGGCGCCGCGCGAGTCAAGGCGGATTGACAGTGACTCGCGTTGTGCTACGGTTCTGCAGTGCGCTGGCAACAGTCTCGGCGCGTTGAAAGACACCGATGAATCGCATTTGCAAATTTGCCGCCACGCTGGCGGCATCGGCAGTTCTTGGCGGCTTCAGTGGGGCTGTGTCGGCCGCGTTTTCGGGCTTGTACGTGTTCGGTGACAGCCTGTCGGACGTCGGCAACGTGGCCGTGCTGGTAGGCGCGAACCCAGGTCAGGTGATCAGCGGCAACAGCTATATCCCGAGCACGCCGTATGCCTCGGGCCAGTTCACCAATGGCGACGTTTGGGTGAAGTCGTTTGCCGCGGCGCTGGGCCAGCCAGGCGGCGGCGTGGCCTCGCTTGCGCCCGGCGGCGGGGGCGACTTTGCGTTTGGTGGCGCTCGCATGGCCACCGATGGCGCCGGCCTGCCGCCAAGCCTGGCGACGCAGGCCAGCCTGTTTCTCGCCGCTGCCGGCGGTGCGGCGCCGGGCGGTGCGCTCTATGTCGTCGAAGGCGGTGGCAACGACGCGCGCGACACGCTGCAGGCGGCGGCGTCCTCGGCGACGCCGTCAGCCGTGATCGCTGCCGCCGCGCAGGCTTATGCACAGGCCACTGGTGCGATCGTCGACCAGCTTCAGGCGGCCGGTGCGCAGCGCATCGTCGTCTGGGACGTGCCCAACCTCGCTTTGGCGCCGGCGGTGGCCTTTCTCGGCGCCGGTGCATCGTTTCTTGGCGGTCAGGTGGCCGGGGCGTTCAACAACGCCTTGTCGCTGCGGATGGCGGGCGAGGCTGGTGTCAGCATCTTTGACGTGTTCGGCGTGCAGAACTTGATCGTCGCCAACCCGGGCCTGTTTGGCCTGACCAACGTCATCGATGCCTGCGGCGCCGCGGGTGCCTGCAACCCAGTGACTGGCCTGTACTGGGACGGCATCCACCCGACGGC
>JANOBL010000095.1:0-2115 GCA_031411635.1 Betaproteobacteria bacterium | reverse complement strand
TGCCGCCTTCCTGGCGAAAGTTGTACGCAGGCCCGCTGCTGCCGGGCAATGAAGCACCCGTCGTGGCGGCGCGCCGCTCAGCGCTGCACCGCCGCGCGCAGCGGGCGCTGGCCGATTCTGGCGAATCGCTACCCGATCTCTAGGTTGGTCCCGTGCAGACTGGCTGCCGGCGTCGATCCTCGGCGCAGCCAGGAGATGACATGACGGACCCCTTCAACCCTTCGCGGCGCGATCTGCTGTGCCGCGCCACCGCACTGTCTGCTGCACTGTCTGCCGCACTGCCTGCCACGTTGGCGGCCACGGGCCTGGCACACGCGCAAACGGCGGCGCCCGCCAGCGTCGCACCGCTGCGCATCCTGTGCACCGCACCCGGCGGCACCGTGCCCGACATCGTCGCCCGCCGCTACGCAGAGCAACTCTCGGCGCGCTACCCCGGCGGCGTCATGGTCGACAACCGCGCCGGCGCTGCCGGCCGCATCGCCGTGGCCGCACTCAAACAAGCTGCGCCCGACGGCAACACCTGGTTGCTGGCACAAGGGGCTGTGGCCACCGTCTACCCGCACCTGTACGACAAACTGGCCTATGAACCGGTGGCCGATTTGCGACCGCTGTCGATGGCCTCCGAAGCCGTGCTCGGCGTGGCCGTGGGGCCTGCGGTGCCGGACAGCGTGGCCACACTGGCGCTGCTGGTTGAGTGGCTGCGCAGCCATCCCGCGCAGGCCAACTACGGTTCACCCGGGGTCGGCACGCTGCCGCACCTGCTGGTGGCGCTGCTGGCGAACGAAGCGCGACTCGACTTGACGCATGTGCCCTATGCCGGCGGACCGCCCGCGCTGGTGGACCTGATGTCGGGCCGGCTGTCGGTTGTGGCTTTGCCAGAAGGCCTGCTGCGTCCGCTGCAGGCTGCCGGCAAGCTGCGCGTGCTGGCGACCTCGGGCTCGGCGCGCAGCAGCTTCCTGCCCGGCGTGGCCAGCGTGGCTGAGCAGGGCTACCCCAAGCTCGTGATGCGCGAATGGTTTGCGTTTTTCATGCCCGCTGGCGCCACAGCGTTGGCGCTGGAGGCTGCGTCGCAGACTGTCCGCCAAGCCGCGCTGCAACCGTCGCTGCGCGCCGCGCTGGGTGAGTCCGGCATGCTGGCGGTCAGCAGCAGCCCGGCAGAACTGGCCGAGCGCATCGCGGCAGAGCAGCCTTTCTGGCGCGGCGTGCTCGGCGCCACCGGCATCCGGGCCGAATGATGGCCGCGACGCTGGACCCGCCAAGCGATGCGGCGCAAGCCTGGGACGCCGCCGCTGCCGGCTGGGACCGCCACAGCGGGCTGATCCGCACCTGGCTGCTGGCACCCACTGCCGCCATGCTGGACGCCGCCGGCGTGCGCGCTGGCAGCCGCGTGCTGGATGTGGCTGCGGGTGCGGGCGACCAGAGCTTGGACATCGCGGCGCGCGTGGGTTTGCACGGCCGGCTGCTCATCACCGACCTCTCGGCCGGCATCTTGGCGCTGGCTGAACAGAAGCTGCGCGCTGCGGGCTACATGCAGGTTGAAGCCCGGCGTGCTGACGCGCAGTATCTGAACATGCGGGGTGCCGATTTTGACGCCGCCGTCTGCCGCCTGGGCCTCATGTTCTGCACTTCCCCGCTGCTGGCGCTGCAGGGCATCCACGAGGCCCTGGTGCCTGGCGGCCGTTTCAGCGGCCTCGTGTTTGCTGGCCCCGAGCGCAACCCGTGCATCGCCACGCTGGGCGCCACGGCAATGCGGCACGCCGGTCTGGCGAGCACATCGCCCTTCAAACCCGGCACGCTTATGAGCCTGGGGCAGCCAGGGTTGATGCACAGCCTGCTTGCGGCAGCCGGCTTCGTCGACCTTGACGTTCGCGCACTGGATGCCCCGATGCGCTTGCCTTCCGTCAAGCACTACCTGAGCTTTGTGCAGACGGCGGGCCTGCCCATCATGGCCATCCTGGCGCCGCTGCCGGCGGCCGTGCAAGCGGCGGCATGGCAGGACATTGACGCGCAGTTGCTGCGCTTCAACACAGCCGATGAATGGGTCGGCCAGAACGAGCTGCTGCTGTGCACGGCCAGGCGTCCCGTATATGGCAGTGTCGAGTCGCACTGAATTGA
>JANOBL010000094.1:0-18475 GCA_031411635.1 Betaproteobacteria bacterium | reverse complement strand
TGCGCAAATAGTTGGCCAACTCGTCCCTGCTGGCCCAGGCGGTGCCGTAGATGCGCTGCAACTGCTCATTCTTCTGGTCGCCGCGCCAGTAGGCGCCGGCCACTTTCATCAGCTTGAAGTGCTTCAACTTGCCGGTGGACGGCACATGCGGGCCACGGCACAGGTCTTCAAAACCGCCTTCGCGGTACAGCGAGACCTCTTGCCCGGCGGGGATGCTGGCGATGATCTCGGCCTTGTAGTGCTCGCCAAGGCTCTTGAAATAGGCCACCGCCTCGTCGCGCGGCAGCACACGGCGCACGACCGGTTCGTCTTTTTTGGCCAGCTCGGCCATGCGCTTTTCGATCGCCATCAGGTCTTCGGGCGTGAACGGCCGCTGGTAGGCAAAGTCGTAATAAAAGCCGTTGTCGATCACCGGGCCAATCGTCACCTGGGCCTCGGGGAACAGATCCTTCACCGCATAGGCCAGCAGGTGCGCGGTGGAGTGGCGGATCATCGCCAGCCCGTCGGCATCCTTGTCGGTGACGATGGCCAGCGCCTGGTTGGCTTCGAGCAAAAAGCTGGTATCGACCAGCCTGGCCTGGTCGCCCTGCCCCACGCGGCCGCCCAACGCGGCTTTGGCCAGGCCGGTGCCGATCGAGGCTGCCACCTCGGCCACGGTGACCGGGCCGGCGTATTCGCGTTTCGAGGCGTCAGGCAGCGTGATCGTGATCATCGGGAACTCCAGGAAATCTCAGGAAATTTTGGGCACAAAAAAGCGCGGTGTAGACCGCGCTGGATTGTTCGGATCAAAAAGCTGGGCGAACAGGCGTGACAGCGCGGCGGCTTACAAGCCGGTGGTAAACCACGACGTTCGCGGTGTCAGAACCATGCTGCCTTTCTCGCTCTTGTTGACCTTTGAAGACGCCGATTGTAGCGGCGCGGCGCTAGCGGCCAACGCCGGATTCACGCTGGTAATAGCCGCCAATCCGATGTGCGCTCCACCAACCACACCAGCGCCATCAGCAGCGCCAAGCCGGAGCCGGTGCGCAATACCAGCGGCACATAAGCCGGCCGGCGGCGCAATGCGTACAGCAGCGGCACAACCGCCAACACCAGCGTCAACTGGCCCAGCTCCAGCCCCAGGTTGAACTGGAACAAGGCCCAGCCGAACTGCGCCGGTGGCAGTTGCAGCTCACCCAGCACGCCGGCAAAGCCGAAGCCGTGGATCAGGCCAAAGCAGAACGTGACCCAGCCACGCCAGCGCAGCAGCAGCGGGCGCAGGTTGTCAAACGCTGCCAGCATGATGGTGGCGGCGATCGCCGGCTCGACAAAAGATGGCGACAGCTTTACCCAGCCCAATGCCGCCAGCGCCAAGGTGACCGAATGCGCCAGTGTGAACAAGGTGACGGTCTTGGCCACCGGCAACAGCGCCTGGCGCCAACCGGCCACTGCGGCCCATGCGGCCGGTGGCCCGGAGCGGCGTTGCAGCACCGACGGCAGCAGCAGGCAGAGCAGAAACAGCAAATGGTCGTAGCCGGTGAGGATGTGGTGCACACCCTCGCCGATGAACGAGGGCGTGTGCGGGTCGGTTGGCTCGGCGCTTGCCACCTCCGCCGCTGAGGTCGGCGCGACGCTGGCCGGCACCGATGCGGCCGCCGGCGCTGGAACCGGCAGCGCCACCGCCGGGATTGTTGCCGGGATGGCTGCCGGCACCAGCATGCGCAGCGTGGGCGCCGCGCCGGCCACCGTGTGGCGCACGATGCCGCGGTGCGTGGGATCCACACTGGCAAACAGGCTGTAACCGATGCTGGCTTTGGGCGTCACCTGGCAAGGCGCGCTCATCAACAACACCGCGTAGGCGCCGTCGTTGCGCTGCTCCAGCGCATGGCCGGTCAGCTCGAAGCGGCAACCCGGCACCGCCAGCGAGGCCAGCGCCAGCGTGTCGATGCGCGGCCAGGCGGCGCGGATTTCGCCCCAGGTCAGATCGCGGTTGCCATCGGCATCCAGCGGCAGCACCAGGTCCAGATCACGCAGCGCGATGTCCCAGCGCAGCGTGGTGCGATCGGGCTGTTGGTCGAAAAACAGGTAAGCGTCGCTGGATTTGTGGGCCTGGGCCGGCAGTGCAATGCCACCCAGCAGCGATGCAGCCGCCAGCAACAACGCGGCCTTGCGCCTGGTCGGTGTTGGGTCAGAGCGCATCGATCCGCGCATCCATCAAGCCCTGGGCTTTGGCCAGTTGCCGGGCTTGATCCAAGGCCGCACGGTCACCGGCGGCCACCGCGCAGCGGGCCAGCAACCACAGGTCGATCGGCTCACGCTGGCGGGCCAGGTTTTTGCGGGCATGGGCCAGTGCGGCGGCGGGCTGGCCGTCGATGTCCAGCGCCCGCAACGCCCGCTCACGCTGGTGGCCACTGTCCTCGGGCCGCAGATCGGCTTGGGCATGGCGATCCCGCAATTCACTGCGCAGCGCTGCCGCCTCCGGCCGGTTCAGGCGTTTCGCAGCGATGGCCAGGCGCAGCAGCACGCCTTCGCTGCGGGGCAAGGGGTTCAACAGCGCCCAGGCTTGCTGGGGCCGTTGTTGGTCCAGCAAAAAATCGGCATAAGCAACGGCGGTGTAGGTGTCAGGCCCGGCCTGCAGCGATTGTTGCCACGCAGCATCGGACGCCGCCACCTGGCCAGCACGCTGCTCCAGCTCGGCCAGCGTGGTCAGCAACCAGCCCCGGGTGCTGGGCACACCGGCCTGTGCAATCAGCGCCTGCAAACGCGGCCGGGCGGCATCGTTGTCGCCACGCAGCGCCAGGTTCTCGGCGCTGCAGGCATCGGCATAGGGCTGCACCCGCAGGCCGCGCAGCGCGGCGCAGGCCTGGTCGGAGGCGTCGTAACGGCCTTGCACCCGGTGCAAGGTGGCCAGCAGCAACCAGGCCTGGGGGTTACCCGGCTCACGTTGCACCAGCGCCTGCAGCCGGCTGGTGGCGCGGTCAAACTCATGCAGGTACTGCT
Source organism: Betaproteobacteria bacterium (assembly GCA_031411635.1). Classification (GTDB taxonomy): domain Bacteria; phylum Pseudomonadota; class Gammaproteobacteria; order Burkholderiales; family Burkholderiaceae_C; genus Pseudaquabacterium. The sequence goes on along the minus strand of JANOBL010000094.1, from coordinate 15,496 downwards.
CGGCCTCGGCCAGCACCAGCAACACCTCCACCGGTGCGCTGGCGGCTTGCGAGGCCGGCTGCCAGCGTGCCAGCCGGGCCAGCGCCCTGCCGGCAAAACGTGGATCACCCTCGCGCCGGCTGGCGGTGATCAAGGCCCGGGCCTCGGCCGCCGCCACCACCGGATCGGCGCTGTCGCTGGTGCGGGTGACCGGCGGCAGGCGCTCGATCACCTGCTGGTCGTTGCTGGGGTTGATCACGGTGGCCCCAGCCGCGCCGGCGGCCAGGGCAAGTGCCACTGAAATGAAGACTGTTTTCCGGCGCATGGGCACAGCGTAGCGGCTATTCCACGCAAGGGCAGCGCTATTCGACCGCCAGTGGCTCGGTGGTGTCGCTGAGTGGCAGCAGCACTGCAGTGATGTCGATAGGCTCCCGGGTGTCCGAGCTGTTGTTGGCCAAGACTTTCAGGTAGTCCACCGTGCCCGCCACGGTCTGGGTGGCTGAGTCGGGCACCGCAGCCAGCGGATCGGCCGGCACATCGTCATCACCGCCGCCAAAGCAGCCGGCCAGCGCTGCTGCGGCGGCCAGCGCCACCACCAGGGTTGAGATGGTTTTCATCATGTCGCTCCGGGCGTTCAGCGGGTGCCGCCGATGGGGGTGAACAGGTACGGGAAGGCCGGCAGCAGCGGCACCACCGCCTGGTCCACCGCATCGTGCAGCTTCAGCGACGTGGCACCCAGCGGCACGGCCGACGGCTTGCAGGCGGTGCCCAGCTTCAGGCTGTTGGCATCGGTATTGGCCATGCACAAACCACCCATCACAACGGCCAGCGACACATCCACCACGTCGTCCTTGGGCCGGCGGCCGTTCGGAAAGCCGGCCAGGTCACCGCCCAGCACACCCAGGCGGTTCTGGCTGGCCTCGATGGTTGGCGCAATCGCGGTGTTCAGGCGCAGCATCTCGGCGCCCACCACATTGGCGGGCTGGTTGACGCCGGAGATGCCGGTCAGGAAGGCGCCCACCAGGTCGGTGCGCGGGAAATTGGTGGGTGCGATGCTGGCGGTGGCAAGGGCGATTTCAAGCAAGGCCGGCAGGGTTGGATTGGTGACGAAATCGGCAAACTGCGCGTCGTCCTTGGGCTTGCTGGCGTTGAAGCGGTCTTTGGCCGGCAGGCCGATCACCACCTCGTTGACCAGCGGCATGCCCAGCCGTGACACCTGCACCCAGGCACCACCGTTTTTGGCGGTGGTGGCATGGCCCAGCGCCGGCACCGGGTTCAGCAACTGGCCCTGGCGCAGGCTTGCTGTGGTCCAGCCGCCGATCACCGTCTCGGTGCCCGCGGTCAGACAGCTTTTGTGCACTTCCAGCGCCAAGGTGGTGACGTTCTTGTCGTCGATGGTGTTGGGCGCGGCGTTGATCAGCGCCGGATCGGTGATCACTGGCACAGGGGCATTCACCAAGTCAAAGATCGTGCCCAGGTTGACCGCAAACGGGTCTTTGCGCTGGCCCACAAACACCCGCGCAGGCAAGGCGCAGCCGGGGATGTTGACGCTGTAGATGTGCTTGGCAGCATAGGCTGGGTAGTCGGGCAGCGTTTTCTTGCCGATGTTGTCAACCGGCTTGTCAAAGGTGGCACTGCCGCCCGTGGCATTGGTGATCGCTGACTTGGTGCCGCTGCGCCGGTCGCCGCGCATCAGATCCACCGTGAAGCTCTCGTTCAGGTTCAGCGTGGCGGCATTGCGATCGGTGACCGCGCCAAACTGGATCAGCGGGATCGCCACATCTTTGCCGTTGATCGCCAGCGTCTTGCTCTTCAGCGCATTCTTGAAACGGAACTGGAAAGTCAGGTCTTCCTTGGCATCGCCGTTGTTGTCGATGTGGATCTCGTACAGCGCGTTCGGGTCCAGCGAGAAGTAGTTGGGGCCGCCATAACCATCCTGCAGCGGCAGGTAGTTGGCCAGCAAGGTGACATAGCCGGTGCGGCCGGGCTCGTAGCTGGCAAACATGTAGAAATCGGCTCCGTCCACCTTGGGCTGGGTGGCGATGAATGGCGCCTCGCGGTGGCTGGACGCTTGCACGGCTGGCAGGGCCGAGGCCAGCGCCAGCACGGCGGCGGCCACGGGCAACAGGCGGCGCCGATCGGTGAAACAACGGGTCATGGTCAAGCTCCTGGGGTTGGGTGGAAGGCGCCAGCCCGAACACTTCGGGTGGCTGCCTGAGCCCCAAGTTACGCGGCGGTGCCTACAGTGGATGCAGGCTGGTGTGCGGACCAGCGTAGGACAACGCCGCTGTCCAAGCCGGATCAGCGCTTGCCTTGCAGCTTTGCAAACGCCGCCGCCATCGCGCCACCGGCTGCTGGCTGCGCTGCACCGCGCTGGTCACCACCGCGTGCCTGCTGATGCCGGCCCGCCGGCTTGAAGCCGTTGTCAGCCCGCCCGGCCCCCTGGCCGGGCTTGGTTTCCAGTTTCATCGTCAATGAGATGCGGCCGCGCGCCAGGTCCACCTCCAGCACCTTGACCTTGACGATGTCGCCGGTCTTGACCACCTCGCGTGCATCGCTGACAAATTTGTGCGCAAGCTGGCTGACATGGATCAGCCCGTCCTGGTGCACGCCCAGATCAACAAACGCGCCAAACTGCGCCACGTTGCTGACCGTGCCCTCCAGCACCATGTCCACCACCAGGTCCTTGATTTGCTCGACGCCGTCGGTGAGCCGCGCCACCTTGAAATCGGGGCGTGGATCGCGGCCGGGCTTCTCCAGCTCGGCAAAGATGTCCTTCACCGTGATGGCGCCAAAGCGTGCATCGGCAAAGGCTTCGGGGCCATGTTTTGCCAGCAGCTCACGGATCACATCGGCCTTGCCCATCACCTCGGTCACGCTGCGCTGCAGCTTGTCCAGCACCCGCTGCACCACCGGGTAGGTTTCGGGATGCACCCCTGTCAGGTCAAGTGGGTTGTCGCCGCCCCGGATGCGCAAAAAGCCGGCTGATTGCTCAAAGGTCTTGGGCCCAAGGCCACTCACTTCAAGCAATTGCTGGCGGTTGCGGAATGCACCCTGCGCATCACGCCAACGCACAATCGACGCGGCCACCGCCGGGGACAATCCGGCCACTCTTGACAGCAGCGGCGCCGACGCGGTGTTCAAGTCCACTCCCACCTTGTTGACGCAGTCTTCCACCACGGTGCCCAGCATGCGTGCCAGCTCGGCCTGGTTGACATCGTGCTGGTACTGGCCCACGCCGATGCTCTTGGGATCGATCTTCACCAGCTCGGCCAGCGGGTCTTGCAAGCGGCGGGCGATCGACACTGCACCGCGCAAGGTCACGTCCAGATCGGGCAACTCCTTGCTGGCAAATTCACTGGCCGAGTAGATCGACGCACCCGATTCGCTGACCACGGCTTTTTCGATCTTCAGGTCCGGCGCCAGCGCCGTGATGCGCTTGATCAAGTCACCGGCCAGCTTGTCGGTCTCGCGGCTGGCGGTGCCATTGCCGATCGCGATCAGGTTGACGCCGTGGGCGGCCACCAGCTTGCCCAAGCTGTGCAGCGCACCGTCCCAATCGCAGCGTGGCTCGTGCGGAAACACCGCCGCGGTGGCCAGCACCTTGCCGGTGTCGGACACCACCGCCACCTTGACGCCGGTGCGGATGCCCGGGTCCAGCCCCATCACCACCCGTTTGCCGGCCGGTGCGGCCAGCAGCAGATCACGCAGGTTCTCGGCAAACACCTTGATCGCGGTGGCCTCGGCGGCCTCGCGCAAACGGGTGAACAAATCGCGCTCCAGGCTGAGCGAGAGTTTGACTTTCCAGGTCCAGGCGATTGTCTTGCGGATCAACTCGTCGGCTGCGCGCTGGCCATGGCGCCAGCCCAGGTGGATGGCAATGCGGCCCTCGGCCTGGCTGGGCTGGCCTGGCAGCAGTTCTTCGTTCAGCACCAGCTTGGCATCCAGAACTTCCAGCGCACGGCCGCGAAACACCGCCAGCGCGCGGTGCGATGGCACCGTGCGGATGGTCTCGTCGTAATCGAAGTAATCGCGGAACTTGGCGTTGTCGGCGTGCTCGCCATCCTTGCCGTCGGCCAGCTTGCTGCGCAGCAGGCCTTCGGTCCACAGCCATTCACGCAGCGGGCCCACCAGCGCGGCGTCCTCGGCCCAGCGCTCGCTGAGCAAATCACGCACACCGTCCAGCACGGCGTGGGCATCGGCAAAGCCGGCGTCGGCCAGCGCGGCTGCGCCACCGGGATAACTGTCGATCAGCGCGGCCGCTTCGGCTTGCGGGTCCAGCGTTGGGTTGGCCAGCAGGCGGTCGGCCAGCGGTTCCAGGCCGGCCTCGCGGGCGATCAAACCCTTGGTGCGGCGGCGCTGTTTGTAGGGCAGGTACAGGTCTTCCAGATCCTGCTTGGTGGCGGCTGCGCCTATCGCTGTCGCCAGCGCGGGCGTCAGCTTGCCTTGCTCGGAGATGCTTTTCAGCACGGCGATGCGGCGGTCTTCCAGCTCGCGCAAATAGGCCAGGCGGACCTCCAGCGCACGCAACTGGATGTCGTCCAGGCCGTCGGTGGCCTCCTTGCGGTAGCGGGCGATGAAGGGCACCGTGGCGCCGCCATCCAGCAACTCCACCGCAGCCTGGATCTGGCGTGGCGCCACGTTCAATTCGGCGGCAATCTGCAGCAGTAGCTTGTCCAAGAAGAAGGTCCCTGCTAGGCAAAGCGGGCGAGTGTGCCACAGCGTTTGTGGCCTGCCGGGCGGCGTGACGCAGCACCGGCCTTCGGCATAATCAAGCGCAAAGGGGGGTGCCATGGCACAGCACGGCGACGGGTTGGTGGATGTCGTGGTCGATGTTGTGGTCGATGTTGTGGTGATCGGCGGCGGCCCGGCCGGCGCCACCATCGCCGCGCTGCTGGCCGGCCAGGGCCGCCAGGTGCTGCTGCTGGAAAAAGCCCACCATCCACGCTTTCACATCGGTGAATCGTTGTTGCCGGCCAATGTGGCCCTGTTTGACCGGCTGGGGCTGCGCGCGCAGGTGGAGCAACTCGGCATGCCCAAGTTCGGGGTTGAGTTTTGCTCGCCCGACCACGCACACCAGAGCTTTGTCGAGTTTGCCGATGCCTGGGACAAAAGCATGCCCTACGCCTGGCAGGTGCGGCGCGATCAACTGGACGAGTTGCTGTTCCGCCATGCGGCGGCCCAAGGTGCCACCACGCTGGAAGGCTGCCGGGTGCGCGCGGTGCAGTTTGACGAGCCGGCCCAACAGGCCAGCGTGCAAGCCACGATGGACGACGGCACGGCGCGTCACTTCAAAGCCCGGTTTGTGGTGGATGCCTCGGGCCGCGACACCTTGCTGGCCAACCAGCTCAAGAGCAAGCTGAAGAACCCCAAGCACAACAGCTCGGCGCTGTTTGGCCACTTCAGCGGCGCGCAGCGGCTGGCTGGCCGGCTGGAGGGCAACATCAGCATTTTCTGGTTTGCCCACGGCTGGTTCTGGTTCATCCCGCTGGCCGATGGCAGCACCAGCATCGGCGCGGTGTGCTGGCCGTATTACCTGAAGGGCCGCAACAAGCCCTTGCCCGAGTTTTTTGCCGACACCATCGCGCTGTGCCCGCAGTTGGCGCAGCGCCTGGCCGGTGCCAGCTTGATCGACGGCCAGGTGCATGCCACCGGCAATTATTCGTACAGCGGCAGCCACTGCACCGGCCCGCGCTATTTGATGCTGGGCGATGCGTTTGCCTTTGTCGATCCGGTGTTTTCGTCGGGTGTTTACCTGGCAATGCACAGCGCATTTGAGGGCGCCGAGCTGGTGGCCGTCACGCTGGACCAGGCGGCCGCCGCGCCGACGATGCGGCGCCGCTTCGAGGCCATGATGCTGCATGGCCCGCGTGAGTTTTCGTGGTTCATCCTGCGGGTGACCAACCCGGTGATGCGCGAGTTGTTCATGCACCCAAAAAACCCGCTGCGCATGAAAGAAGCGCTGCTGGGCCTGCTGGCCGGCGACATCCACGGCAAGACCCCGCTGTGGGGCGCGCTGCGGCTGCTGAAGGGCTTGTACTACCTGATGTCGCTGGCGCACTTGCCGCGCACCGTGCGGGCCTGGCTGCGGCGGCGCCGCAACATCCGCGATCTGGGCCCGCTGAACGGCGAGACGGTGCTGGACCCACGCTGAATCGCCCACCCCATGCCTGCACTTCAACGCTTTGCCCATCGATGATTTCAAAACTTCTGCTGCTGCTGTGCAACGCCGGCCTGGCCAATGCGGCTGCAGCCCAATCCACCCCAACCAGCAACCAGCCGCTGTGGGAGCTGGGCCTGGGCGCCGGGCTGTTGCGGCTGCCGCATTACCGGGGCGCGGACCAGCAGCACACCTGGCTGCTGCCGGTGCCCTACGTGGTTTACCGGGGCGAGATTTTCAAGGCCGACCGCGAAGGCGCGCGTGCGGTGCTGTTGGACCACGACCGGGTGGAGATCGACCTGTCGGCCGCTGCCAGCGCGCCCAGCCGCAGCCGCGACAACCTGGCGCGGCAAGGCATGGCCAATCTGGCACCTACGTTGGAACTGGGCCCGAACCTGAACTGGACGATGCAGCGCGGCCCGGGCTGGAAGCTCGATCTGCGGCTGCCGCTGCGTGCCGCGGCCACCTTGTCGGGCTCGCCAAGGGTGCTGGGCTGGGTGGCCACGCCCAACCTGAACCTCGATCTGCGCAACGCCGAGGGCTGGAACATCGGCGTCAAGGCCGGCCCGGTGTTTGGCAGCCGCGGCCTGAACGGCTATTTTTACGATGTGCCGCTGGCCAACGCCACCGCCAGCCGGCCGGCCTACCAGGCGCCCGGTGGTTTTGCCGGCTGGAACCTGACCGCCGGTGTGTCGCAGCGCAGCGGCGCGCGCTGGCTGGGTGCGTTTGTCAAGTTCGACGCACTGGGCGGCGCGGTGTTTGCCAACAGCCCGCTGGTGCACCAGCGCCAGCAGTGGTCGGCGGGCGTGGCTGTGTCCTGGGTGATGTTTGAATCCGAGCGGCGGGCGGGCAGCGCACGATGAACCCATTGCAGCCGTCCTCGGGCCGGGACGGCGCTGGGCCCGGCGGCGTTGAGCGCAGGGGCCTGCCTGGCCATGCCGGCAATACCGGCCCACTGCAGCAGGCCATGCAGGCCTTGCGCGGCTTGCCAATGACGCTGCTGCTGGTTGCGCTGCTGCTGCTGATCGGCCTGGCCACGCTGGGCTGGAACTTGCTGGCGGGGCTGCTGTACCCGCTGCTGCCCGAGGCCCCGGCCCGGGCGCTGGGGCGGGCGGCGATATCGATGATCTTCCGCCAGTCGTGGGCGCTGGGCTCGGTGCTGGGGGTGTTGCGGTTCGACGCCTCGGTGCTGGACAGCCTGCGCGACGAGCCCGGGCTGATCATCGTGGCTAACCACCCCAGCATGGTGGACGCGATGATCCTGGTGGCGCGGCTGCCGCGCAGCGCCTGCATCATGAAAGCCAGCCTGCTGCGCAATGTGTTTTTGGGCACTGGCGCCCGGCTGGCGCGCTATGTCAGCAACCGCTCGCCGCTGGCGATGGTGCGGCTGGCGGTGGCCGATCTGCAACAAGGCGGCCAACTGGTGATGTTTCCGGAAGGCACACGCACCACGCAGGCACCGCTGAACCCGTTTGGCAACAGCGTGACCCTGATCGCCAAACGCGCCGGCGCGGCGATCCAGACCGTTTTCATCGACACCGACTCGCCCTACCTGGGCAAGGGTTGGCCGCTGTGGCGGCGCCCGCCATTGCCGATGGTGGTAACGCTGCGGCTGGGTGAGCGCTTTGCACCGCAGGCCGATGCCAATGCACTGCTGCGCCAGATCGAGGCTTACTTTGTCGCTAACTTGCAAGCGCAACGGCCTCCGGCAGGGCCGTGATGCCCGTGACAAGCACCGCCTCGGCCAGCCATCTGGTGCTGATCCCAAGCTACAACACAGGCCGGCTGTTGCTCAGCACGGTGCGCGCCGCGCGTGCGCAATGGGCACCGGTGTGGGTGGTGATCGATGGCAGCAGCGATGGATCGGCCCAGGCCGTGTTGGCGCTGGCCGATGCCGATCCGCAGTTGCGGGTGCTGGTGCTGGCGCACAACCAGGGCAAGGGCGCGGCCGTGCTGCACGGCGTCAAAGCCGCGCTGGCGGCCGGCTTTACCCATGTGCTGACGATGGACGCCGATGGCCAGCACCCGGCCGCGCTGATCCCGAGCTTCATGGCCTTGTCGCAGCAGCGGCCCGGCGTGATGGTGCTGGGCCGGCCGGTGTTTGATGCCAGCGCGCCGCTGCTGCGGGTGCGCGGCCGCAAGGTATCCAACGGCTGGACCAACCTGGAAACCCTGGGCGCGGGCATAGCGGACTCGCTGTTTGGTTTTCGGGTGTATCCGGCGGCAGCGCGGGCGGCGGTGATGGCCGGCCAGCGCTGGATGCGGCGCTTCGACTTTGACACCGAGGCGGTGGTGCGGCTGGCCTGGCGCGGCATCCCGCCGGTGAACCAGGATGCGCCGGTGGTCTACCCCCGGCCCGAGGACGGTGGGGTTTCGCACTTTCGCTACGGCCGCGACAACCTGCTGCTGACCTGGATGCATTTGCGCCTGGTGGCTGAGTTTTTGCTGCGGCTGCCGGGGCTGGTGTGGCGGCGTGGCCGGGGCTTGCCGCCGTTCCAGGCGCGGGCGCCTGGGCAGGAGGCGTCGTGATGGGCCTTCTGCCGCCGCCCAAGCGCCGCCTGTGGCTGCAGCGTGCGCTGGCGGCGTGGTCGCCGGTGCTGCTGACCGCTTGTGCCGCGCCGTGGCCCGAGATGCCGGCCGATGCCGGATCGTCCAGCGCGCGGGATCGGCTGCAGCAAAGCGCGCTGGCCCATGGCCTGCTGGCCTGGCGCGGCCTGCGCGATATCAACCTCGGTTGCAGCGCGCCATGGCCTTCGATGCTGGCGCGCCTGGGGCCGATGCAGCGTGGCGAAGGGCCGGGCGCCCAACTGCGGCTGCTGCCGGCCCGAGGCCTGCTGGCGCTGGCACACCAGGGCGCTGCCGGTCCGTTGCAGGTGCTGAGGTCAGCAACCGATGGCGGCAGCGGCGAGCTGCGGCTGTGGCTTGACAACCGCCCTGTCACCGACCCGGGTCAACGTGAAGTGGCGGCACTGCTGGCCGACGGCTGCAGCATGTTTTTGTTCGGGCCGATGCTGCTGGCCGACTTTGCCGGCGCGGTGCAATGGGGTCCGCCCGAAACGCTGGACGGCCGGCGCTGCGACCAGTTGCAACTGCTTCGCACGCCCGGGCTGGGCCTGGCGCCCAGCAGCCGCCTGTCGCTGTTTGTCGACCGCGAGCAAGGGCTGATGCGGCGGCTGCGTTTGTCGCTGGACGGCGTGGCCGCCACCGCAGGCCGGGTGGCCGAGGTGGATTGCGGGGATCATCGGCTGCTGCACGGCGTGTGGTGGCCGCGCCGCTTCAGCGAGCGGCAAGCGTTGGCACTGACCGGTGCCGCCACGCAAGACTGGCGGCTGACCGGGCTGGATGTGAACCGCGGTTATGGCGCCGAGGCGATCAGCGGGCCGGTGTTCAGCGGTGTAGCGGCGGCGCCGGCGCGGGCCCTGCCTTCTGGTATTTGACCCGGCCGCCCGCTATTTGGCGGGCTGGATCACCAGCGTCTTGCCCGGTGCACCGGCCACCGGCCACAGCGGCACCCCTTCCACCTTGACCCAGGGCACCGAAAAGCTGCGGTACAGCGGCGACCACGGGATGCCACTTTGTCCGGTGCTGTGCATCACCCGCGATTGGCTGCGATCCGCCAAGTCGTACAGGCCACGCAGGCTGGGGCCATGCTCGTCCAGGTAGCGCTCACCGGTCGTGGCATCGGCCAGTAGATTGACCCGGCTGACATTGACCGTGTAGCTGTCGCCACCCACTGCCACCCGCTGCTCAAACCAGCTTGCCAGCGGCTTGACGCGTGAAAACGGCCGATGCTCGGACCGCGCCTGGTGAGCCCGGCCCCATTGCCAGGCCGCCACATCGGGGCCTTGCAGTTTTTGCAGCTCGTCCAGCGCGTTGGTCAAGGCCCGGTTCACCTGGTCGCTGCAAGTCTCTACCGCCGGCGTGGCCTTGTTGTCGCACCACCAGGCATCGTCGCGTTGCAGCACACCTTCCAGCGCGTCAAAGTAACCGCGCTGGCCCAGCAAGCGGTCGTAAATCGGCGTGCCGGTTTCGTCGGCCAGCACCAACTCGGACAAATGGCGGTGCCAGGCCCAGTAGATCAGCGGCGCGGCCTTGTCGGCGGCCATCGTGCCGTCAAAGCCGGCAAGCTGCTGCAGCGCTGCCGCCGCCAACGGATGGCTGGATTGGGCTTGCTGCAGGCGTGGCAGCAGCCGCACCACGGCCAGTGATTTGACATCGCCGTGCATGCGCCGCAAGTCGGCCAGCGAATGTTTGGGCGCGGCCTCGATCATCTGCTCGATGCGCTGGTGGCGAAACGGCATCGCCCACTGGTGGCTGATGAAGTGGGGATAGTCGGGTGGTGTGATCTTCTGGTTGGCATTGGCGATGAAACCGCGCTCCGGGTCACGCACTTGCGGCAACACCGCCACCGGCAAAAAACCGGCCCAGTCGTACCTGGCGTCCCAGCCGGGTGCCGGCGCCAAGCCGGACAAATCGTTGTCGGGCTTGCGTTGCGGCACCCGGCCGGGGGCGATCAGCGCGATGTGGCCGGCATCGTCGGCCACCGCCATGTTTTGCTGCGGCGCCTGCCAGGTGGCCGAGGCGCGCACAAACTCGTCCACCGAGCCGGCGCTGTTCATCGCCAAGGTGGTGGCCATGATGTCGTTGTCGGTGTCAAGCCCGGTCCAGCGCAGCGCAATCGCGTAACCAGGCTTGGTTTTTGGGCCCAAGGCCTCGTCGGTTACCCCTGAAGCCGAGACATCACTGATCACCGGCCCATGCCGGGTGCTGCGCACGCTGATCAGCACATCGGCGCCACCGCGCACCTTGATCACTTCCTGCCGGGTCTCAAACGCGGCCCAGCCGTCGGGTGTCTGGTACTGGCCGGCATCGTCGGGCTTGATGCGCTCCAGGTAGGTGTCCTGCACATCCGGGCCGGTGTTGGTAAAGCCCCAGGCGATGTGCTCGTTCTGGCCCATCACCACGCCGGCCAGGCCGGGCAAGGTGGCACCGGCCATCTTGTAGCCGGGCGCCTCGATGCGGGCAAAGTACCACAGCGCCGGGGTCGACAGCTTCAGGTGCGGATCGCTGGCCAGCAGCGGTTTGCCGGTGACGGTGCGGCTGCCGGCCAGCACCCAGCTATTGGAGCCCACACCTTCGATCTCGCTCTCGGGCGCCGCCGCCATCAGGCGCAGCAGGCGGGGCTCGGCCAGCGCTTGCTGGGCATCCAGCTTGAGGCCGCGATAGAAGGCCACGTAATCCATGCTGGCCGGCACAGCATCACCCGGGTACGGTGGCAGCAACTGGTCGATGCGCTCTTTGGGCAATTTGAGTGCCAGGCGCAGCCGGATCAGCTCGGTCTGCCAGTTGGCGCCCAGGTCCCAGGCCATCATGATGGCCCAGGCCAGGCTGTCCTCGGGTGTCCAGGGCTCGGGCTGCAGGCCCAGGATCACAAACTCGGGCGGCCTGGCTTTCAGGCTGTTGATCACCGCGTTGACACCCTCGGTGTAGGCCAGCAACACCTCACGCGAGGCCGGCGACACCTGGGCCCATTGCGCCGCCGCCGCCTGGCGCACGCCCAGCACCCGCAAAAAGCGGTCGGTCTCCACGGCAGCGTCGCCAAAAGCCTCGGCCAGCCGGCCGGCACCGATGCGGCGGTGGGTTTCCATCTGCCACAGCCGGTCTTGGGCATGGGCCACGCCCAGGCCAAACATCGCATCGCGCACGCTGGCGGCCTGGATCGTCGGGATGCCGTTGTCGTCGCGGCTGATGCGCAACTCGGCACGGGCACCGGGCAGCGCCAGCGTGCCCTTGGTCTGCGGCAACACACGCTGGGCATAAAACCAGGCCACCAGCGCAGCCACCACCAGCACCAACAGCAGTGTGGTGAAGCTGCGTCGAATCCATTTGCCGATCATCTTGTCTCCGTGCCCGGGGTGGGCCTTGTCGTCTTCGTGGGTCTGATGTCGAGCCTACCAGCCCCGCTGGGGCGGGATGGCACGTCAAACACGCACGCCAAACAAGTGCGTCAGTCGTGCGGAAGTTGGCAGCTTTTAGCCCCTTTGTTTGCAGATTTGCCAGGCACAGCACAAACCAACAATCGCTTCAGCTTGACCCACCGGCTGCCGAAAGAACCACCATGAACCCGAACTCAGTCTCGTTGCCCTCGTGGATGTTTCGCCTGGTATCGCGCCGCGCGGCCGCACCTGCCAGCAGCCTGATGCACAGCCGTGTCGAGGTCTGCCCACCCGAGCTGTGGCCGTCGTCGATCTCGTGGAGCGGCAAGTTCCAGCGCCTGGGCAGCCGCTTGCGCAGCCATATCGCCCCCTGGCGGCCGGCCAACGAGCGGCCGGTGAACCGGTTGGCGCTGGTGAAATCCGAGTTCCAGGCCAGCCTGGTCGATGTGCAGCGCCACAGCACCGAAGAGCTGCTGGACAAGATCGAGCGCGCGCGCTCTCTGCGCGAGCTGTGGCATCTGCGCTCCCTGGTTTACGGCGAGGTGGCGATGGGCGTGACCCAGGGCGAGGCCGAGCTGCGTTTGTCGCGGCTGAACCGGCACTTTCCGGTGCGGGCGCCGCGCGCCAGCCAAATGCCGGCAAACCCTTGACGCCAGCAAACCCTTGACGCCACTGAACCCATGACGCCTTCGCTGCACCGGCCGCCAGCGCGCCAGTACATCAGCACATCGCCAGGCCAGCCCATCCTGCCCGGCCCCGGCTTGCCGCAAGACCGCCATGCCCGCATCGCCGCCAGGCGCAGTTTTGTGGCACTGAAGCAGCGCTTCATGGCGGCGGTTGGCAGCCTGGATGGCATGCGCGCCGATTGGCTGCGCCACCAGGTGCGCCAGGTGCAGGAGCCGGCCGATCTGTGGCTGCTGCGCGGCGCGGTGTTTGCCGCGCTGGGCCTGCGCGACGAAACCACGCGCCGCACCCGCGATGAGTTGCAGCGGGTGCTGGACAGCGTGTTTCCGGACAACGGCGAGCTGCTGCCGCTGCGCCGCTTGTAACTTGCCGCCCGCGGCCCGCCGATCAGGCCGCTGCCAGAAAATCGGCCTTGCCCAGCTCCACCCCAGCGTGGCGCAGCAGCGCATACGTCATCGAGACGTGGAAAAAGAAGTTGGGCAGCGCCCAATGCCTCAAGAACAGCTCGCCGCTGAACTTCAACGGATCGCGGTTGCGCATCGGGATCACGATCTCGCGGTCCTCGCTGCCATTGATCGCTGACGCGGCCACGCTCTCAAGGTAGGCCAGGCTCTTGTTCACCCGCTCGCGCAACTCGGCCAGGCTGGCCTCGTTGTCGTCAAACTTGGGCGCCTCGGTGCCGGCCAGCCGGGCCACGCAGCCTTTGGCCACATCGCTGGCAATGCGGATTTGCGCCACAAACGGCAGCATGTCGGGCGCCAGCCGCATTTGCAGGTAATTGTGGGTGTCGAACTTGCGGGCCACAGCATGGGCCTCGGCCTTGTCCAGCCAGGCCAGCACGGCGCCAAGCTGGCGCTGGAACACCGGCACGCTGGCCGAATGCATTGAAATCGTCATGGTGTCTCCACAGGGGGTTTGAAAGGAACGGGATGCTAGCGCCCACCGACCGGGCCTGCAGGACGCGGCACAATCCGCGGCCACACCATGAACATCATCATCCTCGACGATTACCAGGACGCCGTGCGCAAGCTGCACTGCGCGGCCGGGCTGGAGCCCTACAACGCCAAGGTCTTCACCAACACCGTCAAGGGCATCGGCCAGCTTGCGGTGCGGCTGCGTGATGCCGAGGTGCTGGTGCTGATCCGCGAGCGCACGCACTTTCCGCGGGCGCTGCTGGAAAAACTGCCCAAGCTGCGGCTGATCGCGCAGACCGGGCGTGTCGGCGCGCACATCGACCTGGCCACCTGCACCCGGCTGGGCATCGCGGTGGCCGATGGCGGGGGATCGCCAGTGTCGGCGGCCGAGCTGACCTGGGCCTTGATCATGGCCGCGATGCGCCGGCTGCCGCAGTACATCGGCAACCTGAAACACGGCGCCTGGCAGCAGAGTGGCCTCAAAGCCGCGTCGATGCCACCCAACTTTGGCTTAGGGCTGGTGCTGCGCGGCCGCACGCTGGGCATCTGGGGCTACGGCAAGATCGGCCAGTTGGTGGCAGGTTATGGCCGGGCGTTTGGCATGCAGGTGACGGTCTGGGGCAGCGAGGCCTCACGCCAGCGCGCCGTGGCCGACGGCTACCTGGCCAGTGCCAGCCGGGAGGCGTTTTTTGAGGGCTGCGATGTGCTGAGCGTGCACCTGCGGCTGAACGACAACACCCGCGCCATCGTGCAGCTTGAAGACCTGGCCCGCATGAAACCCACCGCGCTGTTTGTCAACACCTCGCGCGCCGAGCTGGTGGAGGACAACGCGCTGGTCTCGGCGCTGAACAAGGGCCGGCCCGGGCTGGCGGCGGTGGATGTGTTCGAGACCGAGCCGGTGCTGCAAGGCCACCCGCTGCTGCGGCTGGAAAACGCCATCTGCACGCCGCACATCGGCTATGTCGAGCAAGACAGCTACGAGCTGTACTTTGGCGCAGCGTTTGAAAACGTCATCAACTACATCCGCAACACGCCCAGCAACATCATCAACCCGGAAGCGCTCAAGGTGATCCGTTGAGCTTGGCGGCGCCCCAGCCGCCAGCGGCCCAACCCCGGCTGGACGCGGCCTGCAGCGCGCTGCTGTTTGGCAACTTCAGCATCGGCTGCGGCGTGATGGTGGCAATGGGCACGCTGAACGATTTGTCGCGCTCGCTGCAAGTGTCGGTGTCGGCGGCCGGCCAGTTGATCACCGCGGCCGGCCTGGTGCTGGCACTGGGTGCACCGCTGCTGGCAGCCGCGGTGGCCGGGCTGGACCGGCGCCGCTTGCTGGTGGCATCGCTGCTGTGGTTTGCCGCCGGCCATGTAGCCTCGGCGCTGATGCCGGACTTTGCAACGCTGCTGCCGGTGCGGGTGCTGTCGGTGCTGGGTGCGGCGGTGTTCACGCCGCAGGCGGCAGCGGCTGTCAGCGTGATGGCGCCGGCAGCGCAGCGCGGCCGCGCCATCACCCACATTTTTCTGGGCTGGTCATTGGCCTCGGTGCTGGGCATGCCGCTGGGCGCCTGGATTGCCGAGACCCAGGGCTGGCGCTGGGCGTTTGCGGCGGTGGCGCTGCTGTCGGTGCTGGCGGCGGGCTGGGTTTGGCGTGCACTGCCGGACGGTGTGCGGCCGGCCGCGCTGTCGCGTGCCGACTGGGCCGGCGTGGCCAGGCAGCCGGTGCTGCTGGCGATCATCGGCGTCACCGCGCTCAGTGCGGCCGGGCAATTCACGCTGTCCACCTACCTGGCACCCTACTACCGCCAGGTGCTGGGCGCCGATGCCATGGG
>JANOBL010000093.1:0-3455 GCA_031411635.1 Betaproteobacteria bacterium | reverse complement strand
GCTTGTCTTGAGGGTTTTGCCGGAGCCTGGTGCACTGCCATCCCGTCAATCGTCATACCATAATATGCCCGAACCACTGTCACCAGACCACTCGGGAAAGCCAGCACACCATGTCTTCAAGCCCCAAGAAAAAGCCCCAGGACCTGCGCAGCCAGCAGTGGTTTGGCCGCCAAGACCGCGACGGTTTTGCTTACCGAAGCTGGGTCAAGGGCAAGGGCGTGCCGCACGACCAGTTTGATGGCCGGCCGGTGATCGGCATCTGCAATACCTTCAGCGAGCTGACACCCTGCAACAGCCATTTCCGCACCTTGGCCGAGCAGGTCAAGATCGGCGTTTACGAGGCCGGGGGCTTTCCGCTGGAGTTTCCGGTGATGTCGCTCGGCGAGACCTTGCTGCGCCCCACGGCCATGCTGTACCGCAACCTGGTCAGCATGGATGTGGAAGAAAGCATCCGCGGCAATCCTGTCGACGGCGTGGTGCTGCTGATGGGCTGCGACAAAACCACACCCGCGCTGCTGTTGGGCGCTGGCAGCGCCAACCTGCCCACCATCGGTGTCTCGGGTGGGCCCATGCTCAATGGCAAATTGCGTGGCCAGGAGCTGGGCTCGGGCACGGGCGTGTGGAGCATGAGCGAGCAGGTGCGGGCCGGCACGCTCAAGCTGGCTGATTTTTTTGAGGCCGAAAGCTGCATGCACCGCAGCCATGGCCATTGCATGACGATGGGCACCGCCAGCACGATGGCCAGCATGGTGGAGGCGCTGGGCATCGGCCTGCCCGGCAACGCCGCCTACCCGGCGGTGGACGGCCGGCGCAATGTGCTGGCGCGCCAGGCTGGCCGGCGCATCGTGCAGATGGTGCACGACGACCAGACGATCAGCCAGGTGCTGACGCGCGAGGCGTTTGAGAACGCGATCAAGACGCTGGCCGCGATAGGTGGCAGCACCAACGCGGTGATCCACCTGATCGCCATCGCTGGCAGACTTGGGGTCAAGCTCCAGATCGACGATTTCGACCGCCTGGCCAGCGAGCTGCCCTGCCTGGTCAACCTGCAGCCCAGCGGCCAATACCTGATGGAAGATTTTTGTTATGCCGGTGGCCTGCCGGTGGTGATGAAAGAGATTGCCCAGCACCTGCACACCGAGTTGGTCACCGCCAGCGGCTTGACGGTGGCGCAGAACTTTGCCGATGCGCAAAACTTCAACCCGCAGGTGATCAAGACGCTGGCAGAGCCGTTCAAGCCCAAGGCCGGCATTGCGGTGCTGCGTGGCAACCTGGCGCCGCGTGGCGCGGTGATCAAGCCCAGTGCCGCCACGCCGGCGCTGATGCAGCACACCGGCCGGGCGGTGGTGTTCAAGGACTCGGACGATTTCCATGCCCGCATCGACGACGACGCGCTGGACATCGACGAAACCTGCATCATGGTGCTGAAGAACTGCGGCCCCAAGGGCTACCCGGGCATGGCCGAGGTGGGCAACATGCCGCTGCCACCCAAGGTGCTGAAAAAAGGCATCACCGACATGGTGCGCATCAGCGACGCCCGCATGAGCGGCACCGCCTACGGCACCGTGGTGCTGCACACGGCACCCGAGGCGGCGGCCGGCGGCCCGCTGGCGCTGGTGCAGGACGGCGACTTGATCACGCTGGATGTGGCGGCGCGCAAGCTGCACCTGCATGTGGACGACGCCGAGCTGGCGCGCCGCCAGGCCTTGTGGCAGGCACCCACGCCGCCGTTGGCCAGCGGCTACTGGAAGCTGTACGTCGACCATGTGCTGCAAGCCGACCAGGGGGCGGACCTGGATTTTCTGGTCGGCCAGCGTGGGGCGTTTGTGCCCAAGGACAACCACTGACCTGGTTTGTCTAACTCATCAGGCGCGGTCGATCAAGATGGCCCTGAAATCGTTGACGTTGGTCAACGTGGGCCCGGTGATCACCGCATCGCCCAGCGCCTGAAAAAAGCCGTGGCCGTCGTTGTTGTCCAGGCTGGCGCGGGGGTTGATGCCCAGCGCCCAGGCGCGGGCCAAGGTGTCGGGGCTTAGGCAAGCACCGGCAATCTCTTCGGCACCGTCCACCCCGTCGGTGTCGCCAGCGATGGCGTGCACCCCGGGCAGGCCGTCCAGCGCCACCGCCAGCGCCAGCAAAAACTCGACATTGCGGCCACCGCGGCCATTGCCCTTCAGCGTCACGGTGGTTTCGCCGCCCGACAACAGCACGCAGGGCGGCGTGAACGGCTGGCCATGCAGCACCACCTGGCGGGTGATGCCGGCCAGCGCTTTGCCGATGTCGCGCGCTTCGCCCTCCAGGCTGTCACCCAGGATGTGCGGCGTGATACCGGCCGCAAGCGCCACCTGGGCCGCGGCTTCCAGCGCTATCTGCGGCGCGGTGATCATGCGGGTTTGGTTGCCAGCCAGCCGCGCATCGCCCGGCTTGATGGATTCACCCTGGCCACTTTCCAGCAGCTTGCGCACGCCGGCTGGCAGGTCGATGCGGTAGCGCTCGATGATGGCCAGCGCGTCGGCGCAGGTGGTGGGGTCGGCCACCGTCGGGCCGGAGGCGATGTCAATCGGGTCATCACCCGGCACGTCGGAAATCAACAAGGTCAGCACCCGGGCCGGATGGCAGGCGGCGGCCAGCCGCCCACCCTTCAAGGCCGACAAATGGCGGCGCACGCAATTCATCTCCGAGATGCTGGCGCCGCTTTTCAACAAGGCCGTGTTGACCGCCTGCTTGTCGGCCAAGGTCAGCCCGGGGCCAGGCGCCACCAGCAGCGATGAGCCACCGCCCGAGATCAGCGCGATCACCAGATCGTCGGCGCGCAGGCCACTGACCAGCTTGTGCAGCCGCTCGGCGGCCTGCAGCCCCGCCGCATCGGGCACCGGGTGCGCGGCCTGCACGATTTCGATGCGCTGGCAAGCCACGTCGTAACCGTAGCGGGTGATCACCAGGCCTTCCAGCGGGCCGGGCCAGTAGTCTTCCAGCGCACGCGCCATCGCCGCCGAGGCCTTGCCGGCACCGATCACGATGGTGCGCCCTGCTGGTGGTGCCGGCAGGTGCGCGGGCAGGCACAGCGCGGGCTGGGCGGCGGCCACCGCGGCGTCAAACATCGTGCGCAGCAGCGGCCGGCGGTCGGCGGTGTTTTGAGATGGGTTCATCGGATTTCAGCCTTTCGTCACTTCGTGCCCGGCCATCAGCTCCAGCGCCTGCACCAGCGCCGAGTGGTCCAGATCGGCTCCGCCGTTGGCGGCACAGGCCTGCATCAACTGCGCGGCACCGGCGGTCTGCGGCAGCGCCACGCCCAGCTCGCGGGCGCCCTGCAAGGCCAGGCCCAGGTCTTTCTGGTGCAGCTTGATGCGAAAGCCCGGCGCAAATGTGCGCTTGATCATGCGCTCGCCATGCACCTCCAGGATGCGGCTGGCCGCAAAACCGCCCATCAGCGCCTGCCGCACCTTGGCCGGATC
>JANOBL010000092.1:0-2770 GCA_031411635.1 Betaproteobacteria bacterium | reverse complement strand
CGCCATGAAGGGCTTGAAGGTGGAGCCGGGTGGGTAGGTGCCGCGCAGCGCGCGGTTCAGCAGCGGCTTGTCCAGGCTCTCGTTCAGGCCGCGCCAGCTTTCCACGTCGATGCCATCGACAAACAGGTTGGGGTCGAAGCTGGGCTTGCTGACAAAAGCCAGGATTTCGCCGTTGCGCGGGTCGATGGCCACCAGCGCACCACGCCGGTCGCCAAACATCTGCTCCACCAGCGCCTGCAGCTTGATGTCTATCGACAACACCAGCGTATTGCCGGGTGTGGCGGGGTGGCTTTTTAAACGCCGCACCGCGCGGCCGCCGGCCGAGGTTTCCATCTCCTCGAAGCCGGTGGTGCCGTGCAACTGCTGCTCGTAATGCTGCTCCAGCCCGAGCTTGCCGATCACCTCGGTGCCGCGGTAGTTGGCCAGCAGCTCGTCGTCCCACTCTTCCATCGCCTTTTTCTCGGCGCTGTTGATGCGGCCGATGTAGCCGATCAAATGGCTGCCCACCTCCCCTGCCGGGTAGCTGCGGAACAGCCGGGCCCGCACGTCCACGCCCGGGAAACGAAAACGTTGCGCCATGAAACGCGCCACCTCGTCGTCGCTCAACTTGGTGCGTATCGGCAGCGACTCGAAGCCCTTGCTTTCGTCCTGCAGGCGCTTGAAACGGCGCCGGTCACGCGGCTGGATCTCCAGCACCTGGGCCAGGCTGTCGATCATCGTCTCCAGCTCGCCCTTGACCTTGGCCGGCGTGATTTCCAGCGTATAAGCCGAGTAGTTGGTGGCCAGCACCACACCGTTGCGATCGACGATCAGGCCGCGGTTGGGCACCACCGGCACCACCGATGTGCGGTTGGCCTCGGCCTGCAGCGCCAGCTCTTCGTGGCGGTAGACCTGCAGCCACACCAGGCGTGCGCCCAGCAGGCCAAAGCACAGCAGCACAAAAAACGCAGCGGCGATCAGCCGGGTGTTGAAGCGGTCGAGTTCGCGCTCGAGATTCCTGAGTTCGGTCATGGGTGGCCTAGAGCGGTCGATTTTCGTCCGGATCGGGGGCGCGGCGCTGCGGCGCCAGCAACAACACCACCACCACCGGCCACAGCAGCGCCTCGAACAGCGGCGCGGCCAGCAGCCACCAGCCGGGGAACATGCCCCCGGCCATCAGCCGCGTCAGCAGCGACACCGCATGCGCGGCCACAAACACCGGCAGCACATGCAGCGCCTGCGCCGGCACCGAAAACCACAGCACCCGCCGGTGCACGGTGATGGCCAGGTAGCTCAACAAGCTGTAGGCCAGCGCATGCTGGCCCAGCAGCGCACCCTGGTGCACATCCATCACCAGGCCAAACGTAAACGCCAGGCCCACGCCCACCCGCCGTGGCTGGTGCACGTTCCAGAACACCAGCACCAGCGCCAGCAAATCGGGCGCCGCCGCATGCCGGCCGCCCGGCAGCATCTCCAGCAGCACCGTGGCCAGCAAGGTCAGTGCGATGAAAATCGGGTTGACCGGCAGCAGCAACTGGTCGGAGGAGCCGCGCGACATGATCATGGCGCGCGTTGGCAAGTCTTCGACATGATCATGGCGCGTCTTGGCAGGTTTTTGACATGCGCATCAGCGCCCCGGCGCCTGTGCGCTGGAGGGCTGGCCCGGCCGGCCCGGCGCGCTGGCCCGCGCCGCGGCTTTGTCAGCGGCCTTGGCGGCAGCCTTGTCCAGCACCGGCGGCTCGGGGCGGGGCGGCATCTGCAGGCCGGTAGGCTCCAGCACCAGCAGGTGGCGCACGTTGTCCAGCTTGGCGGACGGGCTGAGCAGGATGCGGGCAAAACCCACGTCAGATCGGCGGTCCACGCGCGCCACCGTGGCCACCGGCAGCCCGGGTGGATAGACGCCGTCCACCCCGCTGGTGGTCAGCACATCGCCCACCTGCACATCGGCATTGCCGGCCATGAAGCGCAGCTCCATCGCGCTGCCGCCCTCGGCACCGCCAAACGCCGCACCACGCTGCTGGCTGCGGGTGTTGAGCACGGGGATCGCGGCATCGCGGTCGATCAGCAAGGTGACCACCGCGCTGAGCGGGTAGACCTCGGTCACCTGGCCCAGCACACCGGCCTCGTTGATCACCGGCGCACCGGCCACCACGCCCTGGCGTGCACCGCGGTTGATGAAGATCTTGCGCGAATACGGATCACCCGCCTCGTACAACAGTTCGGCCGCCAGGCTGCGCACCTGCAGCGCCGGCTGCAGCCCCAGCAGCGCGCGCAAGCGGGTGTTTTCTGCTGCCAGCACATCGGCGCGCGCGGCCCGCTCGGATTGGCGCGTTAGCTGCGCCCGGGCTGCCATCTCGGCGCTCTGCGCCAGCTTCACGCCCTGCAGATAGTCCAGGCTGTTGTTCAGCAGGTCCACCGGCACTTGCAGCGCTTGCTGCACCGGCAGCAGGCCGGTGGCCACGGCCGCGCGCAGCGGCTGGGTGATGCGCCAGCGGCTGTCGGCGGCCATCAAAAAAACAGCCAGCGCCGAAAACAGCGCCAGCTTGGTCAGCGCCGACGGGCCTTGGCGGAAAAACGGCGGTGGTGTGCGGTCTATCGTGCCCAGTGGCATGGCCGGTCACCCGCAGCGCAACAACGAGGCGCTTATTCCGAGGTGAAGATCGACCCCAGCCGCTCCATGCGCTCCAGCGCCATGCCGCAGCCGCGCACCACGCAGGTCAGCGGGTCTTCGGCCACCAGCACCGGCAGGCCGGTTTCTTCGGCCAGCAGCCGGTCCAGATCACGCAGCAGC
>JANOBL010000091.1:0-12008 GCA_031411635.1 Betaproteobacteria bacterium | reverse complement strand
CCTCGGTGTCGCTGCCGGTGTTGATGTGGCGGCGGTCGATGTCGAACAGCTCCTGCTTAGCGCGTGGGCGTTGGTCAGGTTGCCGTTGTGCACCAGCACGATGCCGTAGGGCGCGTTCACATAGAAGGGCTGGGCCTCTTCCTCGTTGAAGGCATTGCCGGCGGTGGGGTAGCGCACCTGGCCCAGGCCCACCGCGCCCGGCAGGGCGCGCATGTTGCGGGTGCGGAACACGTCCTTGACCATGCCACGCGCCTTGTGCATGAAGCACTGCGTGCCCAGCATCGTGACGATGCCGGCGGCGTCCTGGCCACGGTGCTGCAGCAGCAGCAGCGCGTCGTAAATCAACTGGTTGACCGGCGCTTTGGAGATCACGCCAACAATGCCGCACATGGTGGGAGTCCTGGAAGTCTGTAGCAATCGGCCGGGCTGGCCAGCGTGCAACGGTAGTTCAGGCCGGCAGGTGGCGTGCCACCTCGGCCGGCAACATCGGTTTCAGGGTTTTCAGCAACTGGCTCAGCCAGGCCGCGCCCTGTGAATCCTGCCAGGCCGGGGATCGCCCTGCCGGCGTGAAGGCCAGCACGGTGGTCAGCGCCAGCAACACCACCACAGCACGCAGCAGGCCAAACACCGCGCCCAGCAGGCGGTCGATCACGGTCAACGGCGTGGCGTGGATCACCAACCGCAGCAGCCGCGCAAGCACAGCCCAGGCGATCAGCACGGCCAGAAAAGTCAGCACAAAAGCCGCACCCTGCTGCAGCGACGAGCCGGGTGAGCCTATCGGCAGATGCGCCGCAAGCTGGGCCGAGAACATTTGCGCCGCGACATAGGCCACCACCCAGCCGACCAGCGACATCAGCTCGAAAACCAGGCCGCGCATCAAGCCGACCAGGACCGAAAAAGCGAGTACCGCCAGCAGGGCCCAGTCCACCCAGCCCAACGTGGCGGCGGTTGCGCTCACAGCGTCAGAATGGCCACCGGCAGGCCGGCGGCCTTGATGCGGGCAGCGGCCTTGTCAGCCTCGGCACGGCTGGCAAACGGCCCGACACGAACACGGGTGCGTTGGCCGGCCTCGGTCTCCACCACCTGGGTGTAGGTTTTCAGGCCCAGGGTTTCCAGCTTGCGGCGTGCTTCGGCCAGCTTGCCGGCGTCGGTGTAGGCCCCCACCTGCACCACCACACGCGCGGCGGGTGCGCTGGCGGCGTTGGCGGGTGATTGGCCTTCCAACAGGGCCCGGGCCCGGGCGCCCTCATCGCTGGACCGGGGTGGTGGTGACGGCGGCACCGGCGGTTTGACGGCCACAGGGGCACCGCGCGACGCCGCAGCGAGCGGCGGCGAGGCGGCCACCTCCTTGCCGGCATCACTGGCGCGCTCAACCACCTCGGCCGGCGCGGCAGCCGGTGTTTCATTCACCAGCGCTGCCGAGGCGCGTGACAACGGCGCAGCAGCGCCCGGTGGCAGCAGCGGCGGTGCGGCGTCCTTGCGTGGGATCTCGATGGGGATGTTCACCGGAATCGGCCGCGGCTGGGTTTCAAACAGCAGCGGGAATCCGATCACGCCCAGCCCCAACAGCACGGTGGCACCCAGCAAGCGGCGCCGGGCCCGGGCGCGGGCAGCAGCCACCGCATCGGGCTCGGCAGGGGCCGGCGCCTTGATGGTCTTGTCAGGCTGGCGTTTGAAGAAAGACAGCAGGCCCATGCAGGATGGCAGGCGTGGCGGCGGGGGGTTGAAAGTACCGTGGAGACCAGGCCAACCCGGCCAATCCGGCGCCAGCGGCGCCATCAACCAGCGCCTGGGCCCAGATGCCGGGCCGACAAACGGGGCAGGCCTTGCTGGAGCACACCCCCCACGGTGTAGAACGAACCGAAGACCGTGATTCTATCAGCCGGGTCTGCGGCGGCAGCCGCTGCGGCCAGCGCGGCGGCCGGCGTGGTGTGCAAGGTGGTGCTGATCAAACGGCCGCCGCTGGCCGCCCGCACTGCCACGGCCAGCTCGGCCGCGCTGGCGGCGCGTGGCAGTGGCAAATCGGTCAGATGCCAATGGTCGACCAGCGGCGCCAGGTGCGGCAGCAGGCCGGCCAAGTCCTTGTCGCGCATCGCACCGAACACCGCATGGGTTTGCGGAAAAAACCCCATCTGGTCCAGGTTAAGCGCCAGCGCGGCCACCGCTTGCGGGTTGTGCGCCACGTCCAGCACCAGCGTGGGCTGGCCGGGCACGATCTGAAAGCGGCCCGGCAACTCCACCATGGCCAACCCATAACGCACCGCCTGGGCGTTGATCGGCAGCCGGTCACGCAGCGCTTCGAACACCGCCAGCACCCCGACCGCGTTGATCAACTGGTTGGCACCGCGCAGCGCCGGGTAGGCCAGGCCGTTGAAGCGCTGGCTGCGGCCACGCCAGGCCCATTGCTGTTTGTCGCCCTGGAAGTTGAAATCCCGGCCGAGCTGCCACAGATCGGCGCCTACGGCATCAGCCCGGGCCTGCAGCGTGGCCGGTGGCACCGGATCGCTGACCACCACCGGCCTGGCCGGGCGCATGATGCCGGCCTTCTCGATCGCGATCAGCTCGCGGGTAGCGCCCAGAAACTCGGTGTGGTCCAGCGCAATGCTGGTGATCAGTGCGCAATCGGCGTCCACCGCGTTGACGGCGTCCAGCCGGCCGCCCATGCCCACTTCCAGGATCACCAGGTCCAGCGGCGCTTTGGACAAAGCCCGCATGATGACCAAGGTGGTGAATTCGAACCAGGTCAAGGTGGTGTCTTGCCGGGCCGCCTCCACCGCCTCGAAGTGCGGCAGCAGCGAGTCGGCCGAGCTCATCTCGCCATTGATCCTGCAGCGCTCTTCAAAATGCACCAGGTGCGGTTTGATGTACAGCCCCACCCGGTAACCGGCCTGCAGCGCCACCGCCTCCAGCATCGCGCAAGAAGAGCCCTTGCCATTGGTGCCGGCCACACTGATCACCGGCACGTCAAAGCGCAGGCCCAGCCGGTCGCGCACGGCGGCCACCCGGTCCAGGCCCATGTCTATGGTCTTGGGGTGCAATAGCTCGCAGTGGGCCAGCCAGCCGGCCAGCGTGGTGGGCAGCAGAACCGACAACTCAAGCCACGGCGTCGGCGTTCTGCCGTTGCAACATCGCCAGCATTCGCGCGATGGTTGGGCGCAATTGCCGCCGATCAACAATTTGGTCGATCGCGCCCTTGGTGATCAAAAATTCGGCACGCTGGAAACCCTCGGGCAGCTTCTCGCGCACGGTGTTTTCTATCACCCGGGGCCCGGCAAAACCCACCAGCGCCTTGGGCTCGGCGAGCACCACGTCGCCGACAAACGCAAAACTGGCCGATACACCGCCCATCGTCGGATCGGTCAGCACGCTGATGTAGGGCAGCCTGGCCTTGGCCAGACGGGTTAGCGCGGCATTGGTCTTGGCCATCTGGAACAGGCTGAACAAGCCCTCCTGCATGCGTGCGCCGCCGGTGGCGGTAAAGCATACAAACGGCACTTTCTGCTCCACCGCCGCCTCGACACCACGCACAAAGCGCTCACCCACCACCGAGCCCATCGATCCGCCCATGAAATCAAACTCGAAACACGCCACCACCAGCGGCACGCTCATCACCGCGCCGCCCACCACCACCAGCGCATCGGTCTCGCCGGTGGATTCCAGCGCGTCTTTCAGACGCTCGGTGTATTTGCGGCTGTCCTTGAACTTCAGCGGATCGACCGGTACCACCTCCTGGCCAATCTCGTAGCGGCCTTCGGCATCGAGAAAGGCATTCAGCCGGGCCCTTGCGCCGATGCGGTGGTGGTGGCTGCACTTGGGGCAGACATTGACGTTTTGCGCCAGATCGGTGTTGTAAAGCACCGTCTCGCAAGCCGGGCATTTGATCCACAGGCCTTCGGGCACCGAGCGGCGCTCGGTGGGATCGGTCTGCTGCATCTTGGGGGGCAGCAGTTTTTCCAGCCAGCTCATGCGGTGCTCTCCTGTGGGTTGCTACAGCGCGTCCAATGCGCTTCGAATCTCGGCCATGAAGGCTTTGCCTGCTGCTGCGGCGGTTTCTCGGGGCTGGGCATGAAGAATCTGCACCAGCCGGGTTCCGATCACCACCGCATCCGACACCCGCCCTACCGCCTGGGCGGTAACCGCATCCCGGATGCCGAAGCCTACCCCAACCGGCACCTTGACATGGGCCCGGATGCGTGGCATCGCAGACTCCACCGCATCGGTATCCAGGTGACCAGCGCCGGTCACGCCCTTCAGCGACACGTAGTAGACGTAGCCGGTGGCTATGCGGCCCACCTCGCGGATGCGCTGCTCGGTGGAGGTGGGCGCCAGCAGAAAGATCAAGTCCAGCCCGGCGGCCTTCAGGTCGGCCGAGAACTGTTCACATTCCTCGGGCGGGTAGTCCACCACCAGCAGGCCGTCCACACCGGCCGCCGCCGCGTCGCGGATGAAGGCACCCACGCCGTGTTTCTGGTCGTAGCGCTCCACCGGGTTGGCATAACCCATCAGCACCACCGGGGTGTGCCGGTTGGCAGCGCGGAAGGCTTGCACATAACCCAGCACCTGGGTCATGCCGATGCCCCGCGCTAGCGCCCGCTCGCTGGCCTGGGCGATCACCGGGCCGTCGGCCATCGGATCGGAAAACGGCACACCCAGCTCGATGATGTCGGCACCGCCATCGGCCAGCGCCAGCATGATCTCGGGGGTGGTATCGGCAAACGGATCACCGGCGGCGATGTAGGGGATCAGCGCCTTCCGGCCTTGCGCCTTCAGCGCGTCCAGCGTGGCAGCGATGCGGCTCATCGCATCACCTGCACAGTCAACGCGCCGCCCTTGACGGTCTGGCCCTTGCAAGAGGGTCGGCAATAAAACTCGGCGCCCGACAAATCGGCCACGGTGCCAATGTCCTTGTCGCCGCGGCCGGACAGGTTGACCAACAGGTGCTGATCGGGCCGCATCGTCGCTGCCAGCTTCATTGCATACGCCACCGCGTGGCTGGATTCCAGCGCCGGGATGATGCCCTCGGTGCGGCACAGCCGGTGAAACGCCAGCAGCGCCTCGTCGTCGGTGATGCCCACGTACTCGGCGCGGCCGATGTCTTTCAGGTACGCATGCTCCGGCCCGACACCGGGGTAGTCCAGCCCGGCCGAAATCGAATGCGTCTCGGTGATCTGGCCGTTGTCGTCCTGCAGCAGATAGGTGCGGTTGCCGTGCAGCACACCGGGTGAGCCGGCCGACAGGCTGGCGGCGTGTTTGCCACTGTCCAAGCCCAGGCCGGCGGCCTCGACGCCGATCAACCGCACGTTTTCGTGTTCGATGTACGGATAGAAGATGCCCATCGCATTGCTGCCACCGCCCACGCAGGCGATCACCGCGTCGGGTTGCGCGCCGGCCCGGCCGATCTGCTCGGGCATCTGCAGCAGACATTCATCGCCGATCACACGCTGGAAATCCCGCACCATCATCGGGTAAGGATGTGGGCCGGCCACGGTGCCGATGATGTAGAAAGTGTTTTCCACATTTGTCACCCAGTCGCGCAGCGCCTCGTTCAGCGCGTCTTTCAAGGTCTTGCTGCCGCTGTCCACCGGCACTACGCGTGCGCCCAGCAAATGCATGCGGTAGACATTGGGCGATTGGCGTTTGACATCTTCGCTGCCCATGTAGACCACGCACTCCATGCCGTAGCGCGCACAGATGGTGGCGGTGGCCACGCCATGCTGGCCGGCGCCGGTCTCGGCGATGACCCGCGGCTTGCCCATGCGCTTGGCCAACAGCGCCTGGCCGATGGTGTTGTTGACTTTGTGCGCGCCGGTGTGGTTCAAGTCCTCGCGCTTCAAGTGAATCTGCGCGCCGCCGATCTCGCGGCTCAAACGCGCCGCGTGGTAAACCGGGCTGGGCCGGCCGACAAAGTGCTTGAGTTCATGCCGGTACTCGGCGATGAAAGCGGCATCGTTGCGGTAGTGCGCGTAAGCCGCGTTCAGCTCGTCCAGCGCATGCACCAGGGTCTCGGCGACAAAGGTGCCGCCAAAATTGATGCCGTTGACAGGCCCGAAATGCCCACGGGCATCGGGTTGTTGGTATTCGAACATGGCAAATCCTGTGGTCGGGCCACGTGGGCAGGGGCGCCACGGGCCGGGGTGGATCAATCGTCTGCGTCGGCAATCAAGGCATCGGCCTCGCGCACCGCATCGCAAAATTGGCGCATCAGCGCCGCGTCTTTTTGGCCCTTGGCGATTTCCACGCCAGAACTCACGTCAACGGCCCAGGGCCGGACGTGGCGGATGCCATCGGTCACGTTTGCAGGATTCAACCCACCAGACAAAACGACCGGACGGGGCACGTTGTGCGGGACGAGAGACCAATCGAAGACCTTTCCACCACCGCCATAAGCTTCGACATGGGCGTCGAGCAGGATGCCGGCTGCGCTCGCATGAGCGGAAACAAAGTCTAACAAAGCAAAACCCGGCGCCATGCGGGCGGCGCGCAGGTAGGGCCGGCCGGTGCTTTGGTGCACCGCCTCGCACTGGGCCGGGGTTTCATCACCGTGGAACTGCAGCAGGGCTTGCGGGATGGCCTGCAGCGTGGCGGCGATCAGGCCTGGCTCGGCATTGACAAACAGGCACACCGGCATCACGAACGGCGGAAGCAAGCGCGCCAGCTCACCCGCGCGCGCCACGCTGACCGCACGCGGGCTGTTGGCGTACAGCACAAAGCCGATCGCGTCGGCACCGGCCTCAACCGCTGCGACCACGTCGGCGTCGCGGGTCAGGCCGCAGATCTTGATGCGGGTTCTGGCGGTCATCGCAGCGGGCAAGAGTTGAAGTTCAAGGCAGCCAGTCCATCGCCGGTGTGTGCTCGGGCAGGCCCAGCGCTGCATCGTAGTACGGACCGGCAAAGTACAGCCCGTCAGCGGCAAATGTGGGCGCGGCGGCATCGCGGCAGCGGGCGGCCAGCACCTCGGCCAGCCAGCCGGGTTGCTGCCGGCCGCTGCCCACCGCTACCAGGCAACCCATGATGTTGCGCACCATGTGGTGCAAAAAAGCCGAGCCATCAACATCAAAACGCCAGTAAGCGCCACGCTGGCCGATGCTGATGCTGCGCAGCGTCTTCACCGGGCTGCGGGCCTGGCATTCCGACGAACGGAAGCTGCTGAAATCATGCTCGCCGATCAGGTGCGCAGCAGCCTGGCGCATCGCGCTGGCATCCAGCGCGCGAAACACCCAGCCCACGTTGCCGGCCTCCAGCGCCGGGCGCACCGGCGATTGCAACAACCAATAGCGGTAGCGCCGGCCCAGTGCGTGGTAGCGGGCATGGAAATCCGTCGGCACCACCCGGCACCACTGCAGCGCGATGTCGGCCGGCAGGTAGCGGTTGCCACCGCGCAGCCACGAAAACGCCTCGCGCTGCACCGGGCTGTCCAGGTGCACCACCTGGTTGAAGGCATGCACGCCGGCATCGGTGCGGCCGGCGCATACCGTGACCACCGGTGCACCCACAAAGGTGGACAAGGCCAGTTCCACCCTGTCTTGCACCGTGCGGCCGCCGGGCTGGTGTTGCCAGCCCTGGTAGGCGCTGCCACGGTAGCTGAGGCCCAGCGCCAGGCGCAGCGTCATCGCGCGGGGGGCGCAAGCATCAGCTCAGCGCCATCAACCCAGCGCCGTCAGCTCAGCGCGTCCAGCATCGCCTGCGCCTTGGCGCGCAGCGTGCCGCTGGCCTTGCTGACCACCTCGTCCAGCAAATCGCGTGCGCCATCGATATCGCCGATCTGGCGGAACTCTTCGGCCAGCTCCAGCTTGCGGGCCAACGGATCACCACTCTCAAAGGCCATGTCTTCCAACTGGCCCGGCGTGGTCGGCGCGGTATCAACCAGGTTGCCAGACTGCGACGATGAAAAGCGCCGCATGTCGATCGTCGGCTCGCGGCCGGGCAGGTTCAGCGCAACCGTGGTGTCGCCCCGGCCGCCGTCCAGATCCATGCCCAGTGAATCGAGATGGAAATCCGCTGCCTGGGTGGTCTTGGGCTCCAACGGCATGCGGCGGGTGGGCAGCGTGCGCTCTTCAAACGGAAAATCCAGCCCCGGGTCCGGCCCACGTTGCGGGCTGGATGTCATCGGCCGGGTGGCCTCCAGCGCACGCCGGGCCTGCACGCCGTCGTCGGGCACGCTGAGGTCCAGATCCAGATCGAGCAATCCGCCCCCTACCTGCGGCAGGCGCGAATCGATGAAAGGCTGGGTGGGCGCCGATTGCACCGAGTGCGGCTGGGTGGTGGCGCCCAGCGGCTCCAGCACCACACGCTCGCCGTCGAGGATGATCTCTTCGGGGTGGCCGCCGGGCTGGTAGAGCTGGTTGTCCGGGTCACATTGCCGGCCCAGCTCTTGCGCACGCGCCCAATCGGCACCGCCGCCCTTGGTCAGCGAGAACAACTGCGTGGCGAGCAACTCAAAACCCTTGATGTCACGCCGCTTGGCATACACCTCCAGCAGCTTGGTGCGCACCGCCAGCCGGTCTGGCGTGGTGCGCAACGCCTCTTTGAGGATTTCTTCGGCCTGCAGATCGCGGCCGTAGGCCAGGTAGACATCGGCCTCGGCCACTGGATCGACATCGCCGATCGCATCGAGCTGGCTGAGCGAATAGCCCATCGAGCTGGCATTGGTGCGCGACGCATCCCGGGTGTCCACATGCTGGCCGCCGCTGGCACCGAAAAACGAATCGGGCTGCATCCGGCTTTCAAGGAACGAGGTCTCGCTGGCGGCCTTGGTGAACCGGCCGCGCAGGCGCCAGGCGCCAAATCCGGCCAACAGCACCGCCAGGCCACCGGCCGCCGGCAGCAGCCAGGGGTTGTTGCCCAGGCTGTCCATCAAGCCGGTTTCGGGCGCGGCCGGCGCGGGCATTGCCGCTGGCAATGTGGGGCCAGCGGGCGGCCGACCGATATCGGCCGGCGGCGGCGCTGCGGCCACCACCACGGGCGGTGGCGGTGGTGCCGCTGGGGGTGGAGGCTGCACCGGTGCTGCAGCCACCGGTGGCGGCGGTGGAACCGGTGCTGCCACCACTGGCGGTGGTGTTGGCGCAGCCGGGGCTTGCACGCCCGCCGTGCCTTGCTGCAACTTTTTCAAGGCCTCGACATTGCGCGACAGCTCGGCCACACGCGCGGCGTTGTCCTTGCGATCGGCGGCCGCCAGGTCGGACGCTGCGGCCGCCGCACCACTGAGCTTGAGCTTGTCAGGCGATGGGGCGGTGGATTGTTTGCGGTCGTCAATCGAGGCTTGCACCTTGCCTTGCGCGGCCCGACCGGGCTCTTGCGCCTGCGCCAACGGCGCACTCTGTGCCAGCCGGCTGCGGTAAGCACCGAAATCAACACTTTGCGCGGTGATCAAACGCCGCATGTCGGCCGGGGTGACATCACGCACCTCATCGGCCGACGGCACCGACAACACCGAGCCCGAGCGCAGCCGATTGACGTTGTTGGCGATAAAGGCCTCGGGGTTGGCGCGGTACAAACCCACCAGCATCTGGTCCAGCGACACACCCGTCGCCTGGTTGCGGCCGGCCACGCGGTACAGCGTATCGCCGGGCCGCACGGCATAGCGCTTGCCATCGCCATTGGCTGGCGCAGCGGGCGGACGCGATGCCGGGGTGGGCACGGCCGTGGACCGGGGCGTCGCCTGGGGCCCAGCCGGGGCTGCGGCCATGCCCTGGGCGGGCGCCGACGCGCGGGGCACAGGTGCGGGCCGGGCGCTGGGCACCGCCGCGGCCACGGGCGCCGGGCTGGGCCCGGCGGCTGGCGGCGCACCGGTCATCAACGGCGAAACCGGGGCCGCAGCCTGCACCGGTGGCGCGGCGCGGTTGCCGGGTGGATCAAACAGCAGCGTGAACTCGCGCACCAGGCGGCCGGAGGCCCAGTTCAGCTCCAGGATCACCTCAATGAAGGGCTCTTGCACCGCACGGTCGCTGCTCAGCCGCAAGGTGGCGCGGCCATCGGCGCGCCGCACCACCTGGGCTTGGGTGCTGCCCAAAACCGCGTTGTAGTCCAGCCCGGCGGCACGATAAGCCTCGGGCGACGCGATGCGCACTGCCAGCGACGCGGCTTCTTCAGGCGTCAGGCTGGTGATGTCGATCTCGGCCCGCATGCCTTCGCCCAGCGCGGACTGCACATTGAGACGGCCCACGCCCAGCGCTTGCACAGCGGCGGGCGCAGCACTCAAGGCCGCAAGCGCGGCAATCGCCAGCGCGGTCGGGGCGGCGAAGAAGGGGCGGTTTTTCAAGGCGTCTCCACAACAGCACCAGCAGGCCCAGGGGCAGCCTGCTGCCAGGGGTGGTTCTCAGGATTCATCCGGGCGCCCGGATGGAAGACTGAAAAACTCACCAGATTCACGGTCAAAGACCCGAAACCACAATAACATCAAGCAGATAGGCTGACAAGCTCATGTGTTGCCTGACGTTTCAGCAACACCGTGGTTTCAGGTTGCCTGCCAGTGCGCTATGTTGCCATGCCCTGACAGGCCCGCCGCCGGGGTGCTCAGGCCTCGATCAGGATGCGCAGCATGCGGCGCAGCGGCTCAGCCGCACCCCACAACAACTGGTCGCCGATGGTGAAGGCACCCACATATTCGGGGCCCATCGCCAGCTTGCGGATGCGGCCGACCGGGATCGCCATCGTGCCGGTCACTGCCACCGGCGTGAGCTGCTGCAGCGTGGCCTCGCGGTTGTTGGGCACCACGCTGACCCAGGCGTTGTCAGCGGCGATCATCGCCTTGATGTCAGCCAAGGGCACGTCGCGCTTCAGCTTGAAGGTCAGCGCCTGGCTGTGGCAGCGCATCGCACCCACCCGCACGCAGAAGCCGTCAACCGGCACGGCAGCGCTGCCAAACCCATCACCCTGGCCGAGGATCTTGTTGGTCTCGGCCATGCCTTTCCACTCCTCCTTGGACATTCCGTTGCCCAGGTCCTTGTCGATCCACGGGATCAAGGAGCCACCCAGCGGCACGCCGAAGTTGGCGGTTTCTGCCGCTGACAATGCACGTTGGGTGTGGATGACCTGGCGGTCGATCTCCAGGATTGCGCTCCTGGGATCGTCCAGCAACGATTTGACCGATGCGTTGAGCGTGCCGTATTGCGTCAGCAATTCGCGCATGTGCTGCGCACCACCGCCGCTGGCGGCCTGGTAGGTCTGGGTGCTCATCCACTCGACCAGGCCGGCCTTGAACAGCGCGCCCACGCCCATCAGCATGCAACTGACGGTGCAGTTGCCGCCGATGAAGTCGCGCACGCCGCGGGTCAGCGCCTGCTTGATGACCGGCAGGTTGACCGGGTCGAGCACGATCACCGCGTCGTCGGCCATGCGCAAGGTGGATGCGGCGTCTATCCAGTGGCCGTTCCAGCCGGCGGCACGCAATTGGGGATAGACCTCGCCGGTGTAGTCGCCGCCCTGGGCGGTGACGATGATGTCGCAGCGCTTCAGCGCGGCAATGTCAAACGCGTCTTGCAGCGTGGTCTCGTTTTTTGCCATCGCGGGCGCCGCACCACCGGCGTCGCTGGTGGAGAAAAACAGCGGTTCGATCAGCGCAAAGTCGCCCTCGGCTTGCATGCGGTCCATCAGCACCGAGCCGACCATGCCGCGCCAACCTACCAATCCTACGAGTGCCATATTCAAGCCTTTTGATTGACGTTCCGGACCCCTTTTTGAATCCCCGGCCGTTTCGTCGGGGTCCAGGTGGGGGCGAGACGGTACGGAGCTAAATGCTCTTGGTAATCTTGTTCGTGGTGGTGGTGGTCGGCGGCACAGATTCACCGGATTTACCGGCCAGCGCCGCCACCACGGCATCGCCCATTTCGCGCGTGCCCACCCGCTGCAAACCCGCCGACCAGATGTCGGCCGTGCGCAAACCCGCCGACAGCACGGCATCGACCGCGGCTTCAATGCGCGCGGCGGCTTCGGCTTGGTCCAGGGTGTAGCGCAGCATCATGGCAACGGACAGGATTGTAGCCAACGGGTTGGCCACGCCCTTGCCGGCG
>JANOBL010000090.1:0-1902 GCA_031411635.1 Betaproteobacteria bacterium | reverse complement strand
GCCCAGGCCAGTGCCCAGGCCGCCGCACCGATGGAGCAAGCGCTTTACACCAGCCTGAGCCGCGCCGAGCATGCGATGCTGATCGAGCTGCTGCGCAAGGTGGCGGGGCGCTGAATCAGCGTTGGTCGGTATCTTTCCGCTGGCGTGTCGCCAACGCCTGCTTGCGGCCCTGAGGTCAATCGCCTTCATCGCGTTCAGGTCTGCCGCCATGGCTTGACCCGCAGCACGCTCACCAGCCCTGCCACCAAGGTCAGCACCGCCCCGATCCCGAGACCGAGCCTGGGTGCGGAGTCCACCGATGCGACGGTGAACAGCAGGCTCATGACGACACCCCCTGCGGTCTGGCCCGCCAGCCGGGCGGTGGCCTGCATGCCGCCCGCGGCGCCCGCTCTTTGGCGGGGTGCCGAGAGCAACATGTTGCGGTTGTTGGGCACCTGAAAGAGGCCGAAACCCAGGCCACACAACATGGTGAGCGGTACCAGCGGCCACGCGCTGCCTTGCAGCGGCCAGACTGAGGCAGCGGCAAGCCCCACCGCCAGGCAGGCACCGCCCGCAGCGCAAAGCCATGCCGTCGCCACGCGATTGGCCAGATGGCCTGCCAGCGGGGCCGCGACAGCCACGGTCAGCGGCCAGGGCGTCAGGTAGAGCCCGGTCATCAGCGTGTCCTGCCCAAGACTGTGCTGCAGGTAAAAGGGCAGCGCCAACAAGCCCATGGTCATGCCAGCGAAGCAACAAACCGAGGCCAGCACCGAAATGCGGAATGATCCCGCGCGCAGCAGGTCAAGCGGGATCATTGGCGCCTCCCGTGGCATCTCCCGCCGGACCAGCGCCGCCAGGCCGGTGGCTGCCGCGGCGAGCAGCACGGCCGCCAGCACCGGCCGCTCTACCAGCACTTCCACGCCGACCACCAGCGCTGCAAAGGCGCCGGCATTCAGCGCCACACTGAAGCGGTCCAGTGGGCGCGCCGTGCCGGCGAGATCGGGCAGTGCACGGCTGGCGAGCAGCACCAGTGCGCCCAAGGGCAGGTTCAGCGCAAACAGCCAGGGCCAGCTCGCGCCCGACAGCAGCAGCGCGCCCAGGGTTGGACCGGCGGCAGAGGACAGTGCAACCGCAAGCGCGTTCCAACCGATGGCCGCGCCGAGCTGGCGCTGGGGAACAACCTGGCGCAGCAGCGCGATGCCCAGCGCCATCACGGCGGCACCCCCCAGCCCTTGCAGAAAGCGGGCCGTGACCAGCCACGGCAGGGACGGGGAAAGTGCGCACAACGCGGACGCGGCCGTGAACAGCGCGACGCCCAGCGTGAAGACACGGCGATAGCCCCGGCTTTCGCCAAGTGCGGCGCACGGCAGCAGGCCCATCACCAGGGCCGTCTGGTAGGCGGTGATGATCCACACCGACATGCCCGGCGTTACCTGGAGCGACCGCGCCATGCTTGGCAGTGCCACGTTGGTGATGGCTGCGTCAAGCACCGCAAGCACCATCGCCGCCAGCACGGCAGCAATCGCGGCGCTGCGCTGCGGCCCCTGCAGCCCAGCACTGGCATCGTCTGCTTGCGATGGGGATCGCACTTCCTTGCGGTGATCGTCCCGGACAGAGGATGACGATTTCTGGGTTGCAGTGGACCGTGCCAGCGACATCGGTACCCCATCGCGCCCCATGGCCGGGGCGCAGGGATGGCTCACGCCACCCCCAGGGTCCAGACGCCGTCCCGCTCGACGTACCTTGTCACCCGGTGTTCTTCCTTGTTCTCCTTCTTCAGGTCTCGCGCCGTGAAGCGGAACAGCAATGCCGGCCCATTGAGGCACCGCGTGTCGTGGATGTCGCCGGGCAGATACACCTGAACCTGGCCAGGCCGCACCCGCGTTGAACCCCTTTTCACCAACCGAACGCTGCCGTCCGGCG
>JANOBL010000089.1:0-18411 GCA_031411635.1 Betaproteobacteria bacterium | reverse complement strand
CGCCGGTGAGTGTGCCGCCAGCCAGCGCCAGCACGCCGCTGTTGTCCAGGTTGCCGTTCACCGTCACCAGGTTGACCACGTTCAAGCGGCCCAGGTTGACCAGGGTTTTGCCCACCACCACGTCCTGGCTGAAGGTCGCATTGGGGCCGATGTTGAGATTGTCGACCACAAGACCACCGGCGGGCTGCAGCGTGCCGCCGTTGTAATTGAAAGTGCCGGTGCCCGGGCCGTCGGCGATGCTGGCCACCGTCAGCGTGCCGCCCGACAAGGTGTAGATGCCGGTGCCGCTGGTATCGCCGCCCAGGGTCAGCGTGCTGGCGGTCAGGCTGCCGCCGGTCTGCGTGACGGTGCCCGCGCCCCGGAAGCCGACGTTCAGGCCGGCGGTGCTGTAGGTGCCACCGGTCTGGTTCAGCGTGCCGACGCTGGCGGCACCGATCTCGGTCACCTGGGTGGCCGTCAGGCTCTTGCCCGCCGCCAGCGTGAAGCTGCCGCTGCTGCCTGCGCCTGCGCCCAGTTGAAGCTGGTTGACATCGATGCTGGCGCCGGTCAGGTTCAGGTTGCCACCGTTGATGAACAGGATGGAGAATCCGGTGCCACGCTCGATGCGGCCGACGTTGAGCGTGCCGCCGCCCAGGATGTATTCGCCGTAGCCGCTGACGCCCTTGGCCAGGCGCAGCACGTCCACGGTGTTGCTGCCACCACTCTGGGTGAAGCTGCCGTAGCCCAGGTCACCGACCTCGATCAACGGCGCTGTCAGCACGCCCGCGCCGCTCAAGGCATACAGGCCGCTGGAACTGGCCGAACGGCCCAGGCCCAAGGTGTTGCTGACCTTGGTGCTGCCCGCGCTCTGGGTGTAGCTGCTGGACGTGCCGCCCACGTTGACGCCCTCGCCCACCTCCAGGAACACGGCGTTGTTGCTGCCGCCGGTCTGCTGGAAGAAGCCCTTGCCGTCGTTGCCGACGTACTGGGTATTGGCGGTCAACGTGCCACCGCTCAACTTGTAGGTGCCGGTGCCACCGGCGTTCAGCCCCAAGGACAAGGCGTTGGTCACCGTGTGCGTGCCGCCGCTCTGGTTGAAGGTGGCCGTGCCCTGGTTGCCGACGGTGCTGCCGGCACTGCCCAGCACGCCGCTGCCGCTGAGGTTGTAGGTGCCAACCGCCGGCGCGCGATCCCCAACCACCAGGGTGGTGGCAACGCTGTTGCTGCCGGCGCTTTGCGTGAAGGTGCCGGTGCTGGCGTCGAAGCCGACCGACAGCCGGTTGGCGGTGATGCTGCCGCCGGTCTGCACAAAGCTGCCGGTGCCAAACGCGCCGACCAAAAACTCACCCCCCGTCGTCAATGTACCGCCCGACAGCGCATAACTGCCCGATCCGGTCGCGGCCGCGCCTATCCACAGAATCGCCGAGTTGTTGCTGCCGCCGGACTGGTTGAAGCTGCCGATGCCACCGTTGTAGCCCAGCCAGGTGGAGTTGGATACCAGCGCACCGGTGCCGGACAGGTTGTAGACACCGGTACTGCCGGCGTTGGTGCCCACCGCCACCAGGTTGGCCACGTTGTGGCTGCCACCGCTGAGGCTGTAGCTGCCAGTGCCGTTGAAGCCGATGTTCGAGGTCACGGTGTTGTTGATGCCACCGGTCTGCGTCAGGCTGCCAGTGCCGTTGTAGCCGATGTCCTCGCCAGGCGCCGTCAAGGTCTTGCCGGCCAGCAAGGTGAAGCTGCCGTTGCTGCCGGCCGCATTGCCGATGCGCAAGGTGTCGACACCGATGGTGGCGCCCGACACGTTCAGCGTGCCGCCGTCGAGGTACAGCGATCCGGTGCCGGCGCCGTTGGCGATGCTGGCAACGTTGAGCACACCGGCCGTCAGTGCATAGGTACCCACACCACCAGCGCTGGCCCCAATCGTCAGCGCGCCGGTGGTGGTGTGCGTGCCACCGGTCTGGTTGAAACTGCCAGTGCCGGCCACGCCGACGAAGCTGCTGACGTTGCTGAGCGTACCGCCGCTCAAGTTGTAGGTGCCCTTGGCGCCGGCGCTCTGGCCCAGCGCCAGGCTGCTTGCGATGCCGTGGGTGCCCGCGCTCTGGCCGTAGGTGCCCACGCCGGTGGCCGCATCGCCGATCACCTCGAAGCCGGTGCTGTGGCTGCCGCCGGCCTGGCTGAAACTGCCGGTGCCGGCCGAGCCAACCACCGTGGCGGTGCTGGCCGTGATCTGGCTGGCACCACCGCTGAGTTGCACACTGCCAGTGCTGCCGGCGTTTTTGCCGATGTACAGCGTGCCGGCGTTGAAGGTACCGCCATTCTGCAGGTAGCTGCCCAGGCTGACGCTGCCGATCGTGGCGGTGGTGGTGCTCAAGGTCTTGCCGGCCGTCAGCGCAAAAAAGCCGTTGCTGCCGCCCTGCGAGCCGAGGTTGAAGTTGGCCACAGCGATGCTGGTGCCGTTGAAAAAGATGTCGCCGCCGTCGATGTTCAGCGTGCTGGCGCCCACGCCCATCTCGACGTTGCCCAGGTTCAGCGTGCCGCCATCGATCGTGTAGGTGCCGGTGCTGCCGGCAAACTTGCCCAGGCGCAGCACCGACACGTTGTTGGTACCACCACTCTGGTGGAACAGCCCGGTGCTGTTGGCGCCCACCTCCTGCAGGCCGACCGTCAGCGTGCCCCCCGACAGGTTGTAGGTCCCGTTGCCACCACCGGCGGCGCCCAGCGCCAGGTAGTTGCTGATCAGGTGGGTGCCACCGCTCTGGTTGAAGATGCCAATGCCGATTTCGCCGACATTGACAGTGCCGCTGCTCAGCGCGCCGCTGCCGCTCAGGTTGTAGGTGCCCTTGGCGCCGGCCGGCCCGCCCAGCCGCAGCAGGCTGCTGACGCTGTGCGTGCCGGCGCTCAGGCTGTAGCTGCCTACACCGGTACCGTTGGCGATGCTGGCATTGGTGTTGGTGTGGCTGCCACCGGTCTGCACAAAGCTGCCAGTGCCCGTGCCGCTGATTTGCAGCGTGGCGGACGTCAAGCTGCCGCCTGACAGTGCATAAGCGCCGCTGCTGCTGCCAAACGCTGCCACCGCCAGGATGCCTGCGTTGTGGGTACCACCCGACTGGTTGACGCTGCCGGTGGCGCTGGCGCCGACGTAGGTGGTACCGGTTGTCAGCGTGCCGGTGCCAGACAGGTTGTAGGTGCCGTTGCTGGCCCCCGAATCGCCGATGTACAGCCCTTCGGCGACGGTGTGCGTGCCTCCGCTCAAGTTGTAGACGCCGGTGTTGAGCTCACCGACCGCCGAGGTGCCCGCAGTGTGCGTGCCGCCGCTCTGGGTCATGCTGCCGCTGCCACCGACGCCGATCAATTCCAGCGTGGTGGTCAAGGTCTTGCCGGCCAGCAAGGTAAAGCTGCCAGCGCTGCCGGCGCCGTTGCCGATGTTGAAGTTGTCAACAGCTATGCCCGCGCCACTGAAGTTGAGCGTGCCGCCGTCGAGGTTGAGCGTGCCGGTACCGGGGTTGTTGTCGATGCTGCTGGTATTGAGCACCCCGCCGCGCAGCGTATAGATGCCGCTGCTGCCGGCCTGCAGGCCCAGCACCAGGCCGCCGTTGTTGTTGTGCGTGCCGCCGGTCTGCACAAAGTTGCCGCTGCTCAGGTTGCCGACATAAACCGTGTTGAGCGTGCCGCTGAAGATTCCTGAATTCGCAGCGCAAGCCGACCAGCGATCGTCAGGGCCAACGATGTTGCGGGTGCATGCCCGGCAACAGTCCACCGGATCGACCATGACAGCGTTGCCCGTGCCCGGTCTTGCGGTGCCCCACCCACTGCCAGCAACGACGATCAGTTTCGGTCGCTTCCGGCTGCTGCCCGATCAACGCCACCTGCTGGCGGACGGACAGCCGATGGCGCTGGGTTCACGCGCTTTCGATGTGCTGCTCACGCTGGCCCTGAACCGGCACCGCGTGCTCAGCCAGGGCGAGCTGATGCATGCCGTCTGGCCCGGCCTGGTGGTGGAGTGCAACAACCTGCAGGTGCACATCTCGGCACTGCGCAAGTTGCTGGGCAGCGGCGTCATCGACACGGTGGCGCGGCGCGGTTATCGGTTCACGGCGCGGCTGGACGGCGAGCCGGCCGGCCTTGCGCCGGCCGCTGCAGCAGCCATGGCGCAGCGCAGCCCGATTGACAAACCGGCAGCGCCGGCCAAACGCGGCGCCGTGCACCATTTCGACGGCCTGGAAATCCATCCCGATGCCGGCCTGGTGGTGATCGGCGGCCAGGTCCACATCCTGCGGCCGCAGGCCATGGCGGTGCTGATGGCGCTGGTGGAACTCGGGCCCCAACCGGTCGCCAACGCCGAGTTGCTGCAGCGGGTGTGGCCGGGCAAGGCAATGGCAGAAAACAACCTGCAGGGGCAGGTGGCGGTGCTGCGCAAGCTGCTTGGGCCGACGATGATTGCCACCATTCCGGGCCGGGGCTATCTCTTCAACACCCGTCGCCCGGTGGCGGCCAAGCTGGCGCCCGAGACCCCGTCGTGGTTGCAGCGCGATGGTGGGGTGGCAGGCGGGCGCACCACGCTGTACTGGCTGTTGCGGGCGATCGAGATCACGTTGACACAAGAACTCGCCAACCACGAATTGGCGCTGCACTGCGACCCGGTATTGCTGCAGTCGGTATTGCTGCAGTTGATGGCGGGCCATGTCAGCAAGCTCGCGCGGGGCCGTGGCGCTGCGGCTGCCGGCCAGCCAGACGATGCCATGGACCTGATCGAGCTTGCCGATACGCTGGTGAAACTGGGCGCCGGGCTGGTGGTGCTGGGCCAGCGTGCACAGGCCTTGTCGTGCCTGGAAGCCGCAGCGGCACTGTGGTCACGCGCCGGTGCTCTGGCGCTGCGCGCGCCGACGCTGCTGAACCAGCTCAGCGCAGCACGTCAAACGCCACTGCCGCCGCGCCGTAAGCATCGGCGCAGGCTGCGCCGGCCTGGCACACCGGCCGGCCGGCCAGCAGCGGCAGGCCGGCCTTGGCCGCTGCGGCGGCACGTGTTGCGGCGGCGGCATCGGTGGCAAACGCCAAAAAGCCGCCGTCCTCGCGCGGTGCGGCCGCAGCATGTTCACGCGGCCAGCGTGACACCAGCACCAGCAACTGGCTGGGGCCGGGCGGGCCGCCCACATTGAAATCCAGCCGGCCCTGCGGCAGCTTCAGCACACTGCCTTTGCCGATCTGCGGCGCCGCCGCATGGCTGTTGGGATAAAGCTGCTGCAAACCGCCATCGCTGCTGTGGTGGAAGACGTAGACATAGCCCGCTTGCAGCGAGCGCAGCGTGAACACCAGCTTGTCGCGGTCCATGCGCAACTGGTTGCGATCCAGCGCCACATCCAGGCCCCAGCCCGGGGTCTGGGCCTGCACCACGCGGTCGAACTCGGCCACCACATCCAGTGCTGCGGCAGCGGCTGTGCTGGAGGGTACCGACGTGGGTGCTGACATGGGTGCTGCCGCTGGCGCCGTGGCCGGCGCCGCTGGCTGGGCGGCCGCCAGACGGCTGGCGGCAGCGTCCGGCGCGGCGGCCGCAGGCGCGGCCGGGGAAGCCGCCCGGCGGCCAATCCACCAGGTGCCACCCGCTGCCAGCACCAGCGCCGCAGCGCCGGCCCCCAGCAGCAGGCCCCGGCGTACCGGCGCCGGGCCGGTGGCATCGTGCAAGTCGGCGGCCACCACGGGCACCGCTTGGGCCGCAGCCGACGGTGCCACTGGCCTGGGCATGCGTGCAGCAACGGGTGCGGCGGCAGGTGCCGCCAAAGGCACGGCAGGCCAGGGCGTGGGTGCGGCCACTGGCGGCGCGGCACGCGGCGCTGGCGCCGGGCTTGCATTCAAAGTCAGGCTGTCGCGGGTGGGCAACATCGGCTGGCTGGCCGGGTGCTGCTGGGTGATCACCGGCAGGTCGGCCATGCCGGTGGCCTGCTTGAACTCGGCAATGCTTTGCGGCCGGCCCTTGGGCTGCACGTCCAGCGCCCGGTCGATCGCCCGCAGCAGCTTGTCGCTGTAGCGGCCGGCCGCCAACTGCGCCAGCGGCAGGTAGCTGTCGGTCAACATGCGGCCCACCGACGGCGGCGGCGTCTTGCCGCAGATCGCAAAGTGCGCCACCGCCGCCAGCGCGTAGATGTCGGTCCACGGGCCCTGGTGCACACCAGGGATGTCGGTGTACTGCTCGATCGGCGCATAGCCCGGCTTCAGGATCACGGTCAGCGCCTGCGTCATGTCGCCGATCACCCGCCGCGCGGCGCCAAAATCCAGCAACAGCGGCCGGCCAGTGCCGGCCAGCAACAGGATGTTGTCGGGCGCCACATCGCGGTGGTACCAATGCTCGGCATGGATCACCGACAAAGCATCCGCCACCGGCGCCAGCCAGCCCAGCAAGGTGGCCTCGTCGGGCGGCTGGTCGCGTGATTGCAGCTCGGCGCGCAGTGTCTTGCCCTCGTAAAACGGCATCACCATGTAGGCCGAGCCATTGGCCTCCCAGAAGCGGAACACCTTGACCAGCGCCGGGTGGTCAAACTGCGCCAGCAACTGCGCCTCCAGCACAAAGCTCTGCAGGCCCTTCCAGAACGCCTCGGATTGGCGGCCCGGCTTGACCATCACCTGCAGCCCACCGTTGCGCATCGCCAACGTGGCAGGCAGGTATTCTTTCAGCGCCACCTGGCGTTTCAGCGAATGGTCCCAGGCCCGGTAAACGATTGCAAAACCACCCTCGCCGGCAACCGCCATCAACTCAAACTCACCCAGCATCGTGCCCGGTGGCAAGGCGTTGCCCGAGCCGGTGTCCGCCGCAGCGTCATCGGCCAATGCTTGCGGATTGAGATCCTCGTCGGAGGACAATGGGCTCATGGTCGGTGCTGGGGCATGCGGCCTGGCGCAGGGCTGAAATCAGGCGCTGATGGTAAGCGCTGCCAGCGCTTTATCCGCACGATGGTTGACCAGCGGCGATGCGCGGGATTGCGGGCAAGGCCAAGTCCAGACAGCATATGCTGCTGGGAACCGGCGGGCTGGCTGTCAACAGCCCCTGGGCGAGGATCTGGAGAACCGATGACACGCAGCAAATCAAGCGCCAAGGCTTTGGCCCGGTCGGCCTGGCCGGCAGGTTGGGCCCCGTCGGCCGGTTGGACCCGGGCAGCATCATGGGCTGGCGGCACCGCGCTGGCAGCCGCCAGCTTGTGCACACCAGCCTGGGCCCAGCCCGCGCCCGACGCGCCCCCCCCGGTGGCCGAGGCCGCCACCGCGGTGCGGGCCTTCAAGGTGCAGGGCAACAGCTTGCTGGACAACGCGCTGCTGCAATCCACTTTGCAGCCCTGGGTGGGCAACCGCACGCTCAGCGAGTTGCGCCAGGCGGTGCAAGCAGTGCAAACGCTTTACAGCCAGGCCGGCTACGGCGCGGTGGTGGCTTATCTGCCGCCGCAGCCGGTCAACGATGGCACGGTGACGATTGCGGTGGTTGAGGGCAAGGTGGGCCGGGTCACGGTGCAAGGCAACAAACGCCAGCCGGCCGAGCGCCTGCGCGCCGCGCTACCGTCGCTGGTGGAGGGCGCCACGCCGCGGGTGCGCCGCATCGATGCCGAGTTGCAGATGGCCAACGAGAACCCGGCGCGCAATGTGGGCGTGCTGCTGGGCCCGGGCAGTGCACCGGGCGAGGTGCAGGCCACGATCAAGGTGGACGAGCAATCGCCGCATCGCTTCAACGTCGGGCTGGAC
This sequence comes from Betaproteobacteria bacterium, assembly GCA_031411635.1. Lineage (GTDB taxonomy): Bacteria > Pseudomonadota > Gammaproteobacteria > Burkholderiales > Burkholderiaceae_C > Pseudaquabacterium. Next base: position 10,710 of record JANOBL010000089.1, on the reverse strand, counting down.
AACTCCGGCAACGATCGCACCGGCGATTACCGCCTCAGCCTGGGCTGGCAGCATGCCGACATCAGCGGCCACGACGATGTGCTGAACCTGCAACTGCAAACCTCGCCCACCGAGGCCAGCTCGGTCAAGGTGTTGAGCGCCGGTTACCGCTTGCCGCTGGTGCGCTGGTTGGCGGCGCTGGAGCTGTTTGCGGCTTATTCCGATGTCGATGGCGGCAGCCAGACCCTGCCCGGCGGCGGTGGTGACCTGCGCTTTGCCGGCAAGGGCCGCATCGCCGGTGCCCGCACCATCTGGTACATGCCACGCTGGGGCGAGTACAACCAGCGCGTGACCACCGGGCTGGAATACCGCGCCTACTTGAACAACTGCGGCGTCAACGGCCTGCCCAGTGGCGCCTGCGGCACCGCCGGTGAAAGTGTCGTGGTGCATCCGCTGACGCTGGAATACACCGCGCAGACCGGCGGTGCCACGCCGGCGCTGCTCAGCATCGGCCTGGCGCACAACCTGGCGCTGGGCGGCAGCCACGGCAGCAGCGCCGATTTTGAGGCAGTGCGCCCGGGCGCCAAACGCGGCTACACGGTGCTGCGCATCAATGGCCAGATCAGTGTGCCGGTGCTGGAGGATTGGGCCTTGGCCGGCCGCTTTGCGCTACAGCACAGCGGCGACCGGTTGGTGCCGGGGGAGCAGTTTGGCCTGGGCGGTGCCGCGTCGGTGCGGGGCTACCAGGAGCGTGAGCTGTCGGCTGATACCGGCGCTTCGGCCACGGTGGAACTGGTCACGCCGCGCCTGGGTGCGGGGTTGGCCGGCGGCGCGCTGGACCTGCGGCTGCTGGCCTTTGTCGACGGCGGTCAGGTCAGCAATGTCGGCAATGCGCTGTGCCGGGCCCAGCAGGCAAGCTGCACCCTGTCGTCGCTGGGCCTGGGCGCCCGGCTGGGCTGGCGGGGCGTGCAGATGCGGCTGTCGGTCGCGCAGGCGCAGCAGGATGCCAACACCACGCAGCGGCAACACTGGCGCACCCATGTAGCCCTCACCGCCAGCTTCTGACACTGCCCCGTTGTGTGCGGCAAGCCGGCCCGTTAGGCCTGGCCTGCTTTGAAACCGGAGATCCTGTGATGACTGCTTTTTCTGCCCGTCGCTCAACCGCCGCCCTGTCCCACCCGTCGTGCTGGCGCGCACGGCCGCTGGCGCTGGCGGCGGCCTGCTTGTTTGCGCACACGACCGGTTCTGCCGGCGCTGCCTTGCCCGGTGGCCTGCAGGTGGTGCAAGGCCAGGCCACGGCGGTGACCAGCGGCAACCGGCTGACGGTCACCAACTCGGCCAATGCCTTGTTGAACTGGCAGCAGTTTTCCATCGGCGCCGGCAATGCGGTGCAGTTTGTCCAGCCCAGCGCCAGCAGCGCGGTGCTGAACCGGGTGGTGGGCAACGATCCCAGCCAGATCTTTGGCAGCCTCAGCAGCAACGGCACGGTCTGGTTGCTCAACCCCAACGGCGTGCTGTTTGGCGCCACGGCCCGGGTGGATGTGGCCGGGCTGATGGCCTCTACCTTGAACATCAGCGATGCCGACTGGATGGCGCGGCGGCTCAACCTGTCGGCCAGCGCCGACGGCGTGTTTGGCGCCGGCAGCGTGCTGAACCAGGGCGAGTTGCGCACCGCCCAAGGCGGCCGGGTGCTGCTGGTGGGCGGCGACAGCGTGCACAACCAGGGCTTGATCGAGGCTCCGGGCGGCCAGGTGCTGCTGGCCGCCGGCCGCAGCATCGAGCTGGTGGACAGCGCACTGCCCAACCTGGCGGTGCGCATCACCGCGCCGCAGGGCGAGGTGCTGAACCTGGGCCAGGTGCTGGCAGCCGGGGGCCGCATCGACCTGAACGCAGCGATCGTCAACCAGCAAGGCATCGTGCGCGCCGACAGCCTGGGCAACGGCCCGGCCGGCGATGTGCAGTTGAGCGCCAGCCAGGGCTTGAGCCTGGCCGGCAGCAGCCGCACCTCGGCCAGCAGCAGCGCCGGTGTGGGCGGCAGCATCACCTTGCTGGGCGAGCAGATTGGCTTGCTGGACAGCGCGGTGGTTGACGCCTCGGGCGCCAGCGGCGGCGGCAAGGTGTGGGTGGGCGGTGGCCTGCAGGGCCAGGACGCCAGCCTGCGCAATGCCGGGGCGGTTTACATGGCGCCCGGCGCCAGCATCACGGCCGATGCCACGGCCAACGGCGACGGCGGCCAGATCGTGCTGTGGAGCGACAACGCCACCCGCGCCTACGGCAGCCTGAGCGCGCGTGGCGGTGCACTGAGTGGCAACGGCGGTTTCATCGAAACTTCGGGTGGCTGGCTGGATGCCCAGCCCGCAGCAGTGCGCACCGATGCGCCGGCCGGCCAGCATGGCCAATGGCTGCTGGACCCGCACGACATCATCATCACCACCGACGCCACCGATCACCTGATCAGCGCCGGCCCCAACTTCAGCAGCACTGGCAACGTGTCGGTGCTGACCACCGCCACCCTGGAGGCGGCGCTGAACGCCAACAACAACGTCAGTATCAGCACCAGTGCGGGCGCGGGTGGCAATGGCGACATCCGCATGCTCAACGCCACGCTGAAACCCACGCCCAGCAACCCGGTGAGCCTGACGCTGAACGCACACCGCAACATCACGATCGATTTTTCCACCGTGCGCAGCGAGGGTGCGGCGATGTCGCTGACGCTGAACGCCGGCCGTGGCAGCCACGCGGTGGGTTCAGGCGCCGACAGCAGCGACGTGGGTGGCGCGGTGGCGATCCGCTCGTCGACCCTCACCACCAAGGGCGGCAGCATCAACATCGGCGGCGCGGTGGTGGCCTGTGGTGCCAACCAGTGCAGTGGCGATGCGATCGGTGCGGTGGCCAGCGACGGCAGTGGCCTGCGCGACGGCATCCTGGTGTCGGCCTCGGCGCTGGACGTGGGCAGCGGCAGCATCACGATGCACGGCCACAGCGTGGCCGAGCAGGGTGATGCATCCGGCGTGGCGCTGACCGATGGCGCCACGCTCAGCGCAAGCACCATCAGCCTGGTGGGCACGGTGGATTCCAACGGCGCCTATGCCCGCACCGGTGTCAAGCTGGCGGGTGGGCTGGTCAGTGCCAGCCAGAGCCTGTCGGTCAACGGCGCGGCGTACTCCGGCCACTACCACGACAGCGCCTTGCCCACCGGCGTGGATGTGCTCAGCGAGCTGCGCGTGGGCACCGCCGAGGGTGCGGCCGAATCGCAGCTCAGCCTGAACGGCAGCACGCTTGATGGCAACCGCACCGTGACCGAAGGCCTGCCGGTGCTGCGGCGCTTTGGTGTGGGCATCCGGGGTGCCAGTGCCAAGCTGGTGGCGCTGGGCGGCGCCAGCATCGTGGTCAGTGGCGACGATCACTCCGAAAACGGCGACTTTGGCATCCTGGCCGCCGGCAGTGCACCGGGCTTCATCGACGGCTCGGCCGGCGGCGCCATCCGCTTCAGCGCCAGTGGTGGCATCAAGCTGGCGGGTGATGTCAAGCTGGCCGATGGCAAACCGTTCACCGTGCAGGCCAGCGGTGCGCTGGGCATCGATGCCGCAACCATCGGCGGCAATGCCAGCCAGGTGCAGCTCTCGGGCTCGGAAGTCAACATCGGCGTCAGCGGCGAATCTACCCGGCTGGTGTTTGGCGATGCCACCCAGGTCAACATCAGCGCCGGGCAGTTCCGCATCGGCTTTTTGGTGTTCGAGAACATCCCGGTGCCGCCCGGCCTGCCGCCAATCCAGGGTGGCGAGGCGGCCCCGCAACAGCAAGCCCAGGCGGTGCGCGCACAAGCCCTGGCGCAGGACGCACCCAGCGCACTGGCCACCCTGGCGGCCGGCGGCCAGGTGCTGATCGAATCAGACCTGGTGTCCATCGGCACCGGCGCCAGCATCTACTCCAACGCGGTCGGCGATGCCATCGTGATGCGCGGCCAGGTTGCCGGCAGCGCCATCACCAGCTTCAGCAACGGCTCGGGCAGCTCGGCACTGAGCGCGCCCAAGGGCCGCTGGGAGATTCGGGCACAGGGCACCGGTGATGGCGAGTCGGTGTTTGATCCAGGTGGGCTGAAGGCCGATTTCCGCCAATACGGCGTCACTGGCGTTGACCCGGTGCCGGCGCAGAACGACAACGGTTTCCTGTTTGCGCTGCAGCCCGTGCTGTCGCTGCAAAGCCCGGCCCGCCGCACCTACGACGGCAACACGCTGTTTGATCTCAATGCGCTGGAAATCCCGCTGGTCGGCTTGCAAAGCGGCGACCGCATCACCGGCCAGTGGTTTACCGCCGACAAGACCGCCGGCAGCAACAAGCCGCTGCAGTTGCGCGGGGTGGGCACGTCGGTGGTGGATGCCGATGGCGCACCGGTGTATGGCTACCAGTTCAACAACCAAAGCCTGGTCGGCACGATAGACCGCAAGACACTGACCGTGGCCGCTTTTGGCGCCACCGACAAGGTCTACGACGGCAATACCGCCGCCACCATCACCGGGCTGCGGTTGACCGGGGTGCTGGACACCGATGTGGTAACCAACACGGTGCAAGGCAATTTCAACAGCAAGGATGCCGGCCAGCAAAAGCCGGTCAGTGTCAGCAACATCACGCTGGCCGGGGCCGATGCCGCCAACTACCAGGTGCAGCTTCCTGAAACCACAGCCAGGGCCAGCATCGCCGCCCGGGAGGTGGTGGTCAGCAATGCCGTCGAAGGCCCGGTTGGCAGCAAGCTTTATGACGGCAACACCACGGCGCCTCAGCCCGAAGGCCAGCAACTGCAGGTCTCGGGACTGGTGGCCGGCGACAGCATCAGCGCCACCGCCACCGGTGGCACGTTTGCCGACAAGCGGGTGGGCAACAACAAGCTGGTGCAACTCTCGGGCGTCAGCCTGGCCGGCGTGGGCGCCAGCAACTACAGCGTGACCGCCGCCACCACCCGGGCCAGCATCACGCCGGTGAGCTTGACCGTGAGCAACGCCACCGCTGCCGACAAGGTGTACGACGGCGGCACCACGGCCAATGCCGGCAGCGTGTCGCTGGTGGGTGTGCTGGAGGGCGATAGCGTCACCGGCCGCGGCACCGGCCAGTTTGAGGACAAGAACATCGGCCAGAACAAACCGGTGCTGCTGGCCAACTTCTCGCTGACCGGCGCCGATGCCGGCAACTATGTGCTGGGCGGCGGCATCAACGGCTTCCCGCTGCAGGCCAGCATCACGCCGGCCACGTTGAGCTATGTGGCCGACCGGACCACGGCCACCTTTGGCAGCCCCTTGCCCACGCTGACTGGCCGGGTGGCCGGCTTGGCGGCAGGCGACACGCTGGCAAGCGCCACCACCGGCCAGCTTGGTTTTACCACCACCGCCACCAGCACATCCGAGATCGGCGCCTACCCGGTGCTGGGCGCGGGCCTGAGCGCGGCCAACTATGTGTTCACCCAGGCTCCGGGCAATGCCACCGCGCTGATCCTGGTGGCCGCGCCGGTGGTGCTGGCACCGCCGCAGGAGGTGAACAACAGCACCTTCTCGGCGGTAGCCATGGTGCTGCTGCCACCGGCCGTGACCTCGGCCGCCAGCGGCCGATCGATGGATGCGCTGCAAGCCGTGCTGCCGGGCGGCAGCGGTGACAAGCAGGCCTTTGCCAGCCTGGACCTGAGCAGCATGTCGAAGGAGACCGTGGCCTCGGTGCTGGCCGCGCGCGACCAGTACAAAAAAGCGATCTTCCAGCAGGCGCTGACCAAGTTGGAGCAAAACCCGGCGCTGGCCGACGCCCAGGGCTGCAGCTCGGCCCAGCAGGCCGCCAGTGGCCAGTGCCTGATGATGGCGCCGATGTCCAATGCACTGGCGATCTCCAACGCCCGGGTGGTGGACCAGGCGGCCGTTGCCGCGCTGGCAGCGCCGCAGCCTGCGCCAGCGCTCGTGCCGGCACCAGCACCGGCGGTGGCAGCCGCACCAGCAGCCGCACCAGCGGCCACGCCGCAAGCGGCACCCGCAGCCGCCCGCGCTGCCGCCGCACCGGCGGTTGACAGGAGCCCCAACCTGTCCGGGCGGCGCAACATCAAATCGGCATCGCTGCCGCAGATCCAGCGCAAGATTGCGGTGCTGATCGGCATCGACCTGTACAACGATGCCCGCATCCCGCGGCTGGGCAACGCAGTGAACGATGCCCGCGCCATCGCCGCGTCGCTGGAAACCAACCTGGGCTACGAAACCGTGGTGCTGGAAAACCCCGACCGGGCCGCGATTTTCCGCATGCTCAACAAGCTGTCGGCCGAGGTGGGGCCGGCCGATTCGGTGGTGCTGTACTACGCCGGCCACGGCGAGTTGGTTGAAAAAACCGGCATCGGCTACTGGCAACCGGCCGATGCCGACCCGACCCGGCCCGAAACCTGGATCTCCAACACCGACATCGACCGCGTGCTGCGCCAGTTGCCGGCGTCGCAGTTGGCGATGATCTCCGATAGCTGTTTCTCCGGCGGCCTGGTCACCGGCGACCGCATCCGCGGCACCTCCAACCAGGATCCCGGTGCGTTGCTGAGCCGGCGTGCAGCGGTGGTGATGACCTCGGGTGGCAACGAGCCGGTGTTTGATACCGGCAAGGACGGCCACTCGCCGTTTGCCTACAGCCTGCTGGACTCGCTGTCCAAGGTGTCAAGCTGGCGGCCGGGCAGCTCGCTGTTCGAGCAAGTGCGCTTTGCGGTGGCGCGCCAATTGCCACAACGCCCGCAGTACGGTGCGTCACGCAACGCCGGCCACGAAGCAGGCGCAGACTACGTGTTTGAGCAACGCCAACTGGAGGGGGTGACGAAGTAAGCGCCCCCGCCGGACAATGGGCGTTTTTGGCGTCCCGCCGGTTCTCTGACCGTTGCCGTACCCGGTCTGACCTGATCTGATCTGAAGGAGCCCTGACATGAAACAAACTTTTGCCCACCGCCTGTGCGCTGTTGCGGCCACGCTGCTGATCACCGGCCCTTGGGCCGGCGCCCAGGCCCAGCCCGCGGTACCGACGCTGAAAAATGCGCAAGTCACCGAGGACGCGCTGGTGGACGCGCTGACCATCGATGTGCCGATGTCGGCCGATGCCGCCAGCGGCACCACCCGCAGCCTGCGGCTGTCGGTGCGCCCGGGCCAGGCCGCCAAACCGCCCGGCCCGGGCAAGGCCAACCTGCTGATCACCTTTGCCACCGGCTCGTCCGAGCTGACGGCCGAAACCATCCAGGTGCTGGGCAAGGTGGCCAAGGCCTTGCAGTCCGACCGCCTGGCTGGTTTTGCCTTCCGCATCGAAGGCCATGCCGATCCGCGCGGTGGGGCCGATCTGAACCAGAAGCTGTCGCAAGAGCGGGCGCAATCGGTGGTGGCCTACCTGACCGGCAAGCTGGGGGTGCTGCCCGAGCGGCTGCAACCGGTGGGCAAAGGCTCGTCCGAGCTGCTGAACCCGCAACACCCGGAAGCCGAAGAAAACCGCCGCGTGACCATCGTCACCACGCAGTGAGTGCCGGTCGCCCCCCCGTTTGCGGGGGTGGCGCTGCCCGGCCTCATCCGGCGCGGCTGCGGGTGCGTAGGCAAATGAACCTTCATCCCTAGACCCCTCCAGGAGCGCCCGACCATGGTTAGAACCGTCAAAACCGTCTGCACGATTGCCGTATCGCTGACATGCCTGAGCTGGGCCGGCGGCGCGCAGGCCACGCCGGCCTATGCGCTGGCCGCCAACAAGAGCACGCTGGTCCGGTTTGACACGGCGGCACCGGGCACGGTCACCACCGTCGGTGCGCTCTCGGGTGCGGCGCTGCAACTGGACGGCATCGACTTCCGCCCCGCCGACGGCAAGCTGTACGGCTACAGCGCCAGCACCTCCGGCATCTACCAGGTGGATACCGGCAGCGGCGCAACCACGCTGGTCAGCACCGCAACCGCGCCAGTGGGGTCGCCGCTGGGCATCGACTTCAACCCGGCCGCCGACCGCATGCGGGTGGTGGGTGCAGGGGACGAAAACCGGCGCATCAACATCAGCACCGGCGCCACCCTGAGTGATGGCACTTTGGCCTACGCGGCCGGTGACCCCAATGTCGGCGTCAACCCGAACATCATCGACGCGGCCTACACCAACAACGACAACCTGCCCGCCACCGCCACCACGCTGTATTACCTGGATTACCTGCTGAACACGCTGGTGACCACCAGCAACCCGAACGGCGGTGTGCTCAATACCGTGGGCGCGCTGGGCTTTGTCGTCGACAGCTTCCTGGGCTTTGACATCTTCACCGATGCCGGCGGCAGCAACACCGCTTTTGCATCATTGCGCGTCGGTGGCAACCAGGGGCTTTACACCGTCAACCTGGCCACCGGCGCCGCGTCCCTGGTCGGCAACCTGGGCATGGACCAGTTGAATGGCCTGGCGGTGGCCACCGTACCGGAGCCAAGCTCGGCCGCCTTGGTGGCACTTGGCGGTTTGGGCTGGTTGGCGCTGCGCCGGCGCAGCGGCGCTGTCAGCCGCGTACACGCTGGGTAAACCACCACAAGTGGCCTTCGGGGTCGATCGCGCCATAGCTGCGGTCGGCCCAGTACTCGGCGCCATAGTCGTGCAGCTCGGGCTCGGCCACGATGCGGGCGCCGGCCAAGCGGGCCTGCGCACAATGGACGTCCACGTCGTCCACATAGACCATCAGGCCCTGGGTGTTGCAGCCGGCGTTCAGCGGGCTGCGGCGGTCGGTCTCAAAGCGCCGGCCGGGGCCGAAGAGTTCCTCACCCACCATGATCAGGCCATCGGCCAGCACCAGCTCGCTGTGCTCGATGCGGCCGCCTTCGCCCTCCACCTTGAGCCTGACCGAAAAGCCAAAGGCCTGGCAAAGCCAGTCGATCATGCGGGACGCATCCTGGTAATAAACGCCTGACGAGATGCGGGGCCAACCGGCGGGCGTGGGTTTCATGCGGGTTTCCTTTGAAATTGTGCAAGCCGCCACCTTGCCAACAATCTTGCCGCTGATCAACTGGTTTTGATGGCCTTGCGCACCGGACCGGTGACCGCCAGTTCCTAGAATGGCCGGTTCTGCCCCGCCAGGACCCCTTCCCCATGAGTGGCACCATCCGAATCCGCGGCGCCCGCCAGCACAACCTGAAGAACCTGGACCTGGACATCCGCACCGGCGAGATGACAGTGGTGACCGGCCCCAGCGGCTCGGGCAAATCCAGCCTGGTGTTCGACACCTTGTATGCCGAGGGCCAGCGGCGCTATGTCGAGACCTTCAGCGCCTATGCGCGGCAGTTTCTCGATCGCATGGACCGGCCGGCGGTGGACCGGGTGGACGGCGTGCCACCGGCGATCGCGATCGACCAGACCAATCCGGTGCGCACCTCGCGCTCGACGGTTGGCACGATGACCGAGCTGAACGACCACCTGAAGCTGCTGTTTGCGCGCGCCGCGCAGTTGTTCGACCAGCAGACCGCACTAGCGGTGCGGCATGACTCGCCGGAGACGATCTACGCGGATTTGATGGCCCGCGTCGCGGCGCTTGGCGACCCCCGCGTGGTGCTGACTTTTCCGGTGGAGTTGCCCGAGACGGTGACCCCAGCCGAGGTGGAGCAGTGGTTGTCGGCCAGCGGCTTTACCCGGGTGCAGGCCGAGCGCACCGTCAATCACCGCAAGGTGCTGGATGTGGTGGCCGATAGGCTGCGGCTGGCCGGCGCCGACAAGGTGCGGGTGGTGGAGGCGCTGGAGCTGTCGCTGAAGCGCGGCAGTGGGCGGGTGAATGTTTATGTTGTCGGCGAGGCCGCACCCTCACCCCAACCCTCTCCCTCGGAGGGAGAGGGAGTAACACTGTGGCGCTACTCCACCGGCTTGCATTGCCCCGACAGCGATCAACGGTATGCCGATCCGCAGCCGGCGCTGTTCAGCTTCAACTCGGCGTTTGGCGCCTGCGAGGCCTGCCGCGGCTTTGGCCGGGTGATCGGCGTCGACATGGGCTTGGTGATTCCCGACTCACGCAAGACCTTGCGCAACGGTGTGATCAAGCCCTTGCAAACCCCCGCCTGGGCCGACTGCCAGAACGACTTGCTGAAGTACGCCGGCGAGGCTGGCATCCCACGCGATACCGCGTGGAGCCAGCTCTCGCAGACCCAGCGCGATTGGGTGATCGAAGGCACGCCGCATTGGGCCGGCAACTTCAACAAGCAGTGGTATGGCGTGCGCCGCTTCTTTGGCTATCTGGAGAGCAAGGCCTACAAGATGCACATCCGCGTGCTCTTGTCCAAGTACCGCAGTTACACGCCGTGCAGCACTTGCGGCGGCGCGCGGCTGAAGCTGGAAGCACTGCTGTGGCGGCTGGGAGACAAAGCCGATGCGGACGGCGTGCAAGCGCCGCAGAAGCGCTTTCTGCCGGTGGGCGCGGCCTGGACGCGCGCGCAGCTCGAAGCGCTGCCGGGCTTGAGCTTGCACGATTTGATGATGCTGCCGATTGCCAGGCTGCGGCGTTTCTTCGACGGCCTGTCCTTGCCCAGCACGATGCTGGACGACGCGCTGAAACTGCTGCTGGACGAGATGCGCACCCGCTTGCGCTACCTCTGCGATGTGGGCCTCGGCTACCTGACGCTGGACCGCCAGAGCCGCACGCTGAGCGGTGGCGAGGTGCAGCGCATCAACCTGACGACCGCGCTCGGCACCTCGCTGGTCAACACGATGTTCGTGCTCGACGAGCCCAGCATCGGCCTGCACCCGCGC
>JANOBL010000088.1:0-2159 GCA_031411635.1 Betaproteobacteria bacterium | reverse complement strand
GTGAGCAGCTGGCCGGTCTCGGGGTCGTACACGCCGTGCTCGAGCAAGGCCTGGCCGATGCCCTGGGCCAGGCCGCCGTGCACCTGGCCTTCGACGATCATCGGGTTGATGACGTTGCCAAAATCGTCGCAGGCGGTCATGCGCTCGATGCGGGTCAAGCCGGTGGCCGGGTCGATTTCCACCTCGCAGATGTAGGTGCCCGCCGGGTAGGTGAAGTTGCTGGGATCGTAGAACGCGTTTTCGTTCAGCCCGGGCTCCAGCTTGTCGTGCGGAAAGTTGTGCGGCACGTAGGCAGTGAGCGACACCTGGGCAAACGGCACTTTCTTGTCGGTGCCGGCCACCTTGAACTCACCGCCCTCGAACACGATGTCGCTGTCGGCCGCTTCCATCAAGTGCGCCGCGATCTTCTTGCCCTTGGCGATCACCTTGTCGAGTGCCTTGACGATCGCCGTGCCGCCCACCGCCAGCGACCGGCTGCCATAGGTGCCCATGCCGAACAACACCTTGGCGGTATCGCCATGCTCGATCACGATGTCGTCGATGGGGATGCCCAGCTTGTCGGCCACCACCTGGGCAAACGTGGTCTCGTGGCCCTGGCCATGGCTGTGGCTGCCGGTGAACACCGTCACCTTGCCGGTGGGATGCACCCGCACCTCGCCGGCCTCGAACAAACCGGCACGCGCGCCCAGCGCACCGGCCACCGAGGACGGCGCTATGCCGCAGGCCTCGATGTAGGCCGAGTAGCCCAGGCCTCGCTTCAAGCCCTTGGCTTCGCTGGCGGCGCGGCGCGCGGCAAAACCGGCCACGTCGGCCAGTTCGATCGCACGCCGCATCGTCGCGTCGTAATCGCCGGTGTCGTAGGTCAGGCCTACCGGCGAAGCATACGGAAACTCGGTGATGAAGTTGCGGCGGCGGATCTCGGCCGGGTCCAGCCCCAGCTCATGCGCAGCGGTCTCGACAATGCGCTCCAGCAAATACGTGGCCTCGGGCCGGCCGGCGCCACGGTAGGCATCCACCGGCGCGGTATTGGTGAACACGGCGCTGATCTCGCAATAGATCTTCGGCGTCTTGTACTGCCCGGCCAGCAAGGTGGCGTGCAGGATCGTCGGGATGCAGGTGGAGAAGGTGGACAGGTAGGCGCCGAGGTTGGCCGTGGTATCGGCCCTCAAGGCGAGAAACTTGCCGTCTGCATCCAGCGCCAGCTTGGCGGTGGTGACATGGTCGCGGCCATGGGCATCGGACAAAAACGCCTCGCTGCGGTCGCAAGTCCATTTGATCGGGCGCTTGATCGTCTTGCTGGCAAAAACCAGCGCGGTCTCTTCGCCGTACAGGTAGATCTTGCTGCCGAAGCCGCCGCCCACATCGGGCGCCACCACCCGCATCTTGTGCTCGGGGATGCCCAGCACAATGGCGCACATCAGCAGCCGCTCGACGTGGGGGTTCTGGTTGCTGACGTACAGCGTGTAGCTGTCGGCATTGCTGTCGTAGCTGGCATTGGCCGCGCGCGGCTCCATCGCATTCGGGATCAGCCGGTTGTTGCGGAACTGCAAGGTCGTGACATGGGCTGCGCCGGCAATCGCCGCGTCGGTGCCGGCGGCGTCGCCAATGCCCCAGCGGTAGCAGCCATTGCCCGGCGCGTCATCATGCACCGAGCTGGCCGCGCCCAGCGCGGTGGCGGTGTCGACCACCGGCGTCAACTCTTCGTAATCGACCTCGATCAGCTCGGCCGCGGCCTTGGCCTGGTCCAGCGTATTGGCCACCACCAGCGCCACCCGGTCGCCGACATAGCGCACTTTGCCGTCGGCCAACACCGGGTGCTTGGGCTCCTTCATCGGCGTGCCGTCCAGGTTGTTGATCAACCAGCCGCAGGGCAGGCCGCCGACGGCCTTGAAATGCTCACCGGTGAAGATGCCGAGCACGCCGCTGGCGGCGGCAGCGGCCGTGGTGCTCAGCGACTTGATGCGGGCATGGGCATAGGGCGAGCGCAGAAAGTAGGCATAACTCTGGTGCGGCAGCGTGATGTCGTCGGTGTACTGGCCCTTGCCTGTGAGGAAGCGGCCGTCTTCACGGCGTTCAACCGACTTGCCGATGAAACCGGGGATGGGAGCGTTCATGTGCATGTCCTCCGTTCAGGCCTTCATGCCGGCAGCGCCCAACTG
>JANOBL010000087.1:0-5620 GCA_031411635.1 Betaproteobacteria bacterium | reverse complement strand
GCCGACGCGCTGGCGCACGAGGTGGCACCCGCCAAGGGCGCCCACCCGGCGCTGGACCGGGCGCTGGCGCGGGTGCTGGCCGGCCTGGACGGCCTCACCGAAGAAGCCCAGGCCCGCCGCCTGGCCCGCGACACCGCGCTGGTGCTGCAGGCCGCGCTGCTGCGCCAGCATTCGACCGAAGCGGTGTTTGCCGCTTTCTGCGCCGGCCGGCTGGGCGAGCCCAGCGACGTGTTCGGCACCTTGCCCGCCGGGCTGGACCTGCCCGCCATCGTGGCGCGGGCGCAGATCACCGAAGGATGACGACCATGGCTGAACTGATCCTGCACCACTACTGGATGTCACCGTTTGCCGAGAAGGCGCGTCTGATGCTGGGCTATAAAAAACTGGCCTGGCGCTCGGTGCTGATCCCGCCGGTGATGCCCAAGCCCGATGTGATTGCGCTGACCGGCGGTTACCGCAAAACCCCGGTGCTGCAGATCGGTGCCGACATCTATTGCGACACCGCGCTGATCGCCCGCGTGCTGGAGGCGCATCAACCCACGCCCAGCCTGTTTCCGGCCAGCGCGCCGCTGTGTGCACCGCTGGCGCAATGGGCTGATTTCACGCTGTTCTGGTCAGCGGCGGTCTGGGCGATGCAGCCGGCCGGTGCCGCCGCCGTGATGGCCCAGCAGGCGCCCGAGACGCTGAAGGCGTTTGCGGTGGACCGCGCCGCGATGACCAGCAACATGCGCCGCTTGACCCTGGCCGATGGCGCCGTGCAACTCAAGGCCCACCTGGCAGCGCTGGACGCGCAGCTTGCCCAGGGCGGGCCGTGGCTGTTGGGCGCCGCACCCTGCGTGGCTGATTTTTCGGCCGCCCATCCGCTGTGGTTCATCCGCCAGGCCAAGCCAGTGGCGCAGGTGCTGGCGCCGTTTGCTGCCGTCAACACCTGGCTGGACCGGTTGCTGGCGATTGGCCACCACAGCCACAGCGAGATGAGCAGCAGCGAGGCGATAACCGTGGCCGCCAGCGCCAGCAGCCATGCACCCACCGCGGTGCAAGCCGGCCTGGGCTTCGAGGCCGGCCAGGCCGTTACCGTGGCCGCTATCGACTACGCCCAAGACCCGGTGTCTGGCAGCGTGGTGGGCTTGACCGACCATGAGGTGGTGATCCAACGCACCGACCCGCGCGCCGGCAGCGTGCATGTTCACTTTCCACGCTACGGTTTCCAGATCAAGAAAGAGGTGTTGGCATGAGCGATTTGAAGGGCGGCACGGCCGTGCTCACTGGCGCGGCCTCGGGCTTTGGCCTGGCCTGCGCGCGCATTGCCGCACAAGCCGGCATGCATGTGCTGATGGTCGATGTGCAGGCCGACGCGCTGGCGGCCGCCGCTGCCGAGATCGGCGTGCTGGCGGCAGCCCAAGGCGGCCAGGTGCTTGCGCGCACCGTGGACGTGTCAAGCGCCGACGCAATGCAGGCGCTGGCCAGCGAGGTGCAAACCCGCTTTGGTGCTCCGCACCTGGTGTTCAACAACGCCGGTGTGGCCGGCGGCGGCCTGGTCTGGGAAAACAGCGTCAAGGATTGGGAATGGGTGCTGGGCGTCAACCTCTGGGGCGTGGTGCACGGCGTGCGGCTGTTCACGCCGATGATGCTGGCCGCTGCGGCGGCCGATCCGGCCTACCACGGCCATATCGTCAACACCGCGTCGATGGCCGGGCTGCTGAGCCCTCCCAACATGGGCGTGTACAACGCCAGCAAACATGCGGTGGTCACGCTCAGCGAGACGCTGTACCAGGACTTGGCGCTGGTCACCAGCCAGGTGCATGCCCATGTGCTGTGCCCGTTTTTTGTACCCACCGGCATCAGCGCCAGCCAGCGCAACCGGCCGGCCGGCATGCTGGATGCCGATGCCGCGCCCACACGCAGTCAGTTGATCGGCCAGGCGATGAGCGAGAAGGTGGTGGGCAGTGGCAAGGTCAGCGCGGCGGATGTGGCGGCCAAGGTGTTTGCTGCGCTGGCCGACCGGCAGTTCTACATCTACAGCCATCCCCGGGCCCTGGCCAGCGTGCAAACCCGGCTGGAAGACGTGGTACAGGCCCGCAACCCGACCGACCCGTTCCACGACAAGCCCGAGCTGGGCCAGCAGTTGCGGGCAGCGCTGCGCGGCGCCTGATCGCAGGCAGCGTCGGGCGGCGCAGTGGCTGCCGCCGGGCATGCGTAGCCCGGCCGGCCCAGGGCGGCGCCCTACAATCGGGCCGGTGTTTGCTGCCCTGAGCCCTCCATGTCCCTGACTGCGCCGACCAACCCTTCTACCAGTGGCACCCCTGGCGCTGCCAGCGCGCAACGGGTGCTGGAGCAGGAACTGGCCGCGCTGCTGGTCGAAGCGCTGAACCTGGATCTGGACGCTGCAGCCATCGATCCCACCGCGCCGCTGTACGGCGACGGGCTGGGGCTGGACTCGATCGACATCCTGGAGTTGGCGCTGGAGGTGTCACGCCACTACGGCTTTCAGCTTCGCTCGGACGACGAGAACAACCAGCAGATTTTCCAATCGCTGCGTTGCCTGGCGGCGCATGTGGCAGCCCATCGCAGCCTCTGATTGGCGGCCATGCCGGGCCCGAAGCTGGGGACGAACACCCAACTGCTGCTAGGCGCCGTGACGGCTGCGCTGTATGCGCTGCTGGCCCATGCGCTGATGCTGCATGCAGCCGATGCCCCGTGGGCCGTGGCCGCGCTGTTTGGCCCGCTGCTGCTGCCGCTGTTGGGCCTGGCCTGGCGTGGCCGCAGCATGCTGCTGCTGATGCTGGCGCTGCTGGGTGCGGCTGCGCTGGTGGCCGTGGTGGCCGCCGGTGGGCTGGGCGACGTGCGCCGCCTGTACCTGGCCCAGCATGCCGGTGTGCACCTGGCGCTGGGCCTGGGCTTTGCCAGCACGCTGCGGCCGGGCCGGGTGGCGCTGATCAGCCGGATGGCGCGCCGGCTGCACCGGCTGACGCCGGCAATGTTGCACTACACCCGGCAGATCACCTGGCTGTGGGTGGTTTACTTTTGGGCCATGTCCGCTGTGTCGGTGGCGGTGTATTCGCTGCTGCCCTGGGCCGCCTGGTCGATGCTGGCCAACCTGTTGACGCCGCTGGTGATGGCCGTGCTGCTGGGCGGCGAGGTCCTGCTGCGCTACCGCCTGCATCCGGAGTTTGACCGCGTCTCGCTGGCCGACATGGCCCGGGCCTGGCGCCAGACCGATACCGGCGCGGCCACCGCCAGCGCGCCAGCCCGGCAGCCATGACCACCACCACCTTGCCGTTGCTGGCCAACGCCGATCCGTCAGCGGTGCTGGCCTGGCGCCGGGGCCAGGCCATCACAGTGGCCCGCTACCTGGTCGACGTGGCAGCCTGCGCCACCGCACTGCCGGCCAGCGGCCCGGCCATCAACCTGTGTGACGACCGCTATGCGTTTGCGGTGGCGCTGGGGGCGGCCTTGCAGCGTGGCCAAACCAGCCTGCTGCCACCCAATGCCCGGCCCGAGACGCTGGCCCAACTGCAAGCACAACATGCCAGCGCCTACGCCTTGACCGACGATGCGCAGTTGCGCCTGCAAGGCATGACGGTTTGTTGCTGGCCGGCCAGCGGCGTGCACGGTGCATCCAGCATCCCGGCAACGTCAGCCGCCATGCCCCAGGTCGAGGCCCACATACCGGCCACCAGCCTGCTCACCTCGGGCTCCACCGGCGTGCCGCAGCCGCATGCCAAGAGCTGGTGGCAATGGACCGTCAACATCGCCGCAGCGGCGCAGCGCCTGGCAGATCACCTGGGCCGGCCCAGCCTGGCAGGCTTGAGCCTGGTGGCCACCGTGCCACCGCAGCACAGCTACGGGCTGGAATCCAGCGTGTTGCTGGCGCTGCTGGGCGGTGCGGCGTTTGAGGCCGGCCGGCCGTTTTTTCCGGCCGACATCGTGGCCGCATTGGCAGCGGTGCCGCGCCCACGCGCCCTGGTCACCACGCCGTTCCACCTCAAGGCCTTGCTGCAGGCCGGGCTGGCGCTGCCGCCCACCGACCTGGTGCTCAGCGCCACCGCGCCGCTGTCACCCCAGCTTGCGCGTGCGGCCGAGCTGGCGCTGGGCGGGCCGCTGATCGAGATCTACGGCTGCACCGAGGCCGGCCAGGTGGCCAGCCGGCGCACCGCGCAAGTGGATCTGTGGCACAACTTTGGCAGCCTGCAGATCCAGCTTGAGCCACCGGCCGAACCCCTGGCCGCCGAAGGCAGCGAGTGTTTCACCGTGCAAGGCGGCCATCTGCACGGCCCGATACCGCTGTCGGACATCCTGCGGCTGCAGGATGCCCAGCACTTTCAGTTGCTGGGGCGCGCCAACGATTTGATCCATGTCGCCGGCCGGCGCAGCTCACTCGGCCACCTCAACCACCATCTGAACAGCATCGCCGGGGTGGACGATGCTGCGTTTTGGCTGCCCGACGAGGTGGCCGATGGCGTGGTGCGGCCGGTGGCTTTTGTTGTGGCGCCCACGCTGCGGGCGGCCGATGTGATCAGCGCACTGCGGCAACGCCTGGAGGCGGTTTTTGTGCCGCGCCAGGTGGTGTTTGTCGATGCCTTGCCGCGCGAGGCCACGGGCAAGCTGACGGCCGCCGCACTGACCCGCTTTGCCCAAGCGCGATTGGCCGAGTTGGCCAAGTCGGCAGCCCACCGGACGCAAAAGCCCGGGCCTGCCGCATGACGACACCCGCGCTGACCTGCGAACGGCTGATCGCCAGCGACCACCCAGCCTTTGCCGGCCACTTTGTTGGCCAACCCATCCTGCCCGGCGTGTGCCTGCTGGCCGAGGTGCTGGAGGCCTGGTGCGCCGCCGCACCCAGCCTGGCCGCACCGCCGGCCACCGGCCTGGTGCTGCAATCGGTCAAGTTTCTGGCCCCGGTGGCGCCGGGCAGCCGCTTGTTGATCACGCTGCAACCCGAGCCGCGCCAGTTGCGCTTTACCGTGCACCGCGGCGCAACGCTGGTAGCCAGTGGCAGTTTTGCGGCGCAGGCCCTGGACCCTGACTTGGGCCGATCGGCATGAGGCCCGATCTGGCCGGCGCCGCACCTGGCCAGCCCAGCCACTGGATCACCGAGCCCGAGCGCAGCAATGCCCGCGCACTGCGCTGCATGGCCTGGATCGCGCTGCGCTGTGGTCGGCCGGTGGCGCGCATGGTGCTGCACAGCATCGCGCTGTACTTTGTGCTGTTCGCGGCCCGGCCACGCCGCGCCAGCCAGCGCTACCTGGCCCGGGTGCACGGCCGGCCGGCGCGATGGCGCGAGGTCTACCGCCATGTCTACAGCTTTGCCGCCACCGTGCTGGACCGGGTTTATCTGCTGCGCGGCGCCACCGCCTGGCTGGATTTGCGCTGCCACGGCACGCAGATGGTCGATGCCTGCCTGGCCGACGGCCGGGGTGCGCTGCTGATGGGTGCGCACATCGGCAGCTTCGAGGCGCTGCGGGCCAGCGCTGCAGGCCGGCCCCACCTGGACATCACGATGCTGATGTACCCCGACAACGCCCGTTTGATCAATGCCGCGCTCGCCGCCATCGCCCCGGGCTCAACGCCGGCCATCATCGCGCTGGGCCGGCCCGAGGCGATGCTGGCGGTGCGCGAC
>JANOBL010000086.1:0-3004 GCA_031411635.1 Betaproteobacteria bacterium | reverse complement strand
GCACGGTTTTCAGCTCGGCGCCGGCGCCAAAGCGGTGGATGTGGGCCAAGGTGCCGGTGCTGGCGCTGCCGGCGTTGTAATCACTGGCGGCGGCGTAGCTGTTGTACGGGTCTACCGGCAGCAGCACCCGGTCGGCGGACCCGGTGCTGGGGATCACCCAGGGCATGCCGTACGAGATGCCGTTGTTGTTTTTCAGGGTGTACAGGCTGGCGGTGAACTCGTCGGTGGTGCCCAGCCCCAACCCCAGGCTGGCTGCCAGGCCTTGTTTGTCCAAGCGGTTGCCACCGCCATCGGCCAAGGTGTTCATCAGGTTGATACGCAGCGCGGCGTTTTCGCCGGTGCGCTGGGTCAGGTCGGCGGTGCTGCGCAAATAACCGGCGTTGCCGAAGGTCACCGCCACCTCGTTGCGGCCAAACAGCAGCGGCTGCTTGTTGACCTGGTTGACCGCACCGCCGGTGGAGCCGCGGCCAAACAGCATCGACGCCGAGCCGCGCAACACCTCCAGCCGGTCGTAGTTGAAGGTGTCGCGCTCGTAGAAGGCCGGGTCGCGGATGCCATCGACAAAGATGTCGCCGGTGGAGGCGAGCGAAAAGCCACGCAGCCGGATGTCTTCTTCACCGCCCTCGGCGGCCTGGAAGCTGATGCCGGCGGTGTTGTGCAGCGCTTCTTTCAGCGTATCGAGGTTGCGGTCGTCGATCAGCCGCTCGGTGACCACGGTGATCGATTGTGGGATGTCGCGCAGCTCTTGCTTGCCTTTGCCGATGCTGGTGGTGGTGGCTTGCAGCGCGTCTTTGCCGGGGCGATCGGCGCTGGCTTTGGCGCGCACCACCGGCATCACTTGGGTGCAGTCGGGCGTGCTGGGCTCGGCGGCTGCGGGGGTGGTTTGGGCGCTGGCCAGGTTTGTCAGGCTGGCCAGGCCAAAACCGGCGGCCAGCGCGCCCAGCAGGGTCAGGGGACTATCGGGGATCAGAGACATGGGACAACTCCTCAGTGTGATTGGGCAAAGCAGCGGCGCACCGGGCGGCGTTTTGCCGCCTGGCAACGCAAAAAGGGAACTGGGGAACTGGGGAACTGGAGTGGGCGACCGGGCCGTTCAGTCGATCTCGTACTGCAGCGGGGCGATCACCAGCCACTCGATCGCCGTGCCGGCGTCGGTTACCGGCTGAAACCGGGCCGCCCGCATCGCGGCCAGGGCTTGTTCATCGAGGCGGGCAAACCCCGATGAGCGGTGCAGCGTGATCTGGCGCGGCTGGCCTTGTGCATCCACCACCACCCGCAGCAGCACGGTGCCGGTTTCGCCCAGCCGGCGCGAGGCCAGCGGCACCTCGATCGCCGGTGGCACGCGGTAGCGGATGGCGCCTGCGCTCATCAGCTTGGGCTCGGCGGGCGGGGTGATTTGCGGCGGCGGTGTTGGGGCGCGCACGGGCGCCGGGGCCAGCACCGGTGCCGGTTGCACCGCCACCACCACCGGCGCCGGTGCTTGGACCGGCATTGGCGCCGGCGGTGGGGCTGGCGGCGCTGCAATGGTGACGGTGATTTCGGGCGGTGGTGTCCACGGCGTGGCTGGGGGTGGGCGGTCCTGGCGCGGCCGGGGCAAGTTGGGCAGGACCGGTATCGGCGGCGCCACATCGGCCAGCAGCGCCACCATCAACGGGCTGGCCTGTTGGAGGGCGATGCGCACCCCATCGGCTTGCAGGATCGCCCAGATCACCAGCACATGGGCCGCGCTGATCGCCAGCAAAGGCCCTGCCCGGCGCCGCGGGGCCAGGCGGGGGGCCAGTGCCGATGCGCGGTTGACCATCGCCGCCAACATGCCAGGCACCGGGCCGGGTGCCGGGCCGGGTGCCGAGCTTGTGGCGGCAGCAGGTCGGGCGGGCAAGCGCAGGGCGAGAGAAGACATGGCGGCACGGCATCAAGCGACGGTGCCGAATCTTATCGCTAATGCGAATGACTCGCAATTATGTTTTGCGCAGCGCGACATCGCCGCGCCAGGCCCTGACCGGGCAGCGTCTGCTCAACGGGCGGCGTCTGCTCAATCCTCCTCGTGCGCCCGCCAGCCGGCAGTGAGTTGCTGCTGCACGCTGGGTGGCACCGCTTCGTAATGCGACAAGGCCAGCGTGTAATGGCCCTCGCCGCTGGTCATCGCGTTCAGCCGGGTCTGGTAGCTGGCCAGCTCCGACAGCGGGGCCTGGCCACGGATCACCATGCGGCCCAGCACGCCGTTGTGGGTGCCTGCCACCTGGCCCCGGCGGGCCGCCAAGTCGCCGGTGATGTCGCCCATCGCGGCGTCTGGCGCGGTGATTTCCACGTCGACGATGGGCTCCAGCACGATCGCCCGCGCCTCCTGGATGGCCGCCAGAAACGCCTTGCGGCCGGCAGTGACAAACGCGATCTCCTTGCTGTCCACGCTGTGGTGCTTGCCGTCGAAAACAGTGACCCGCAGGTCCACCACCGGGTGGCCCGAGATCGCACCGCTGGCCAGCACCTCGCGCACGCCTTTTTCCACTGCCGGGATGTAGACGCCGGGGATGGTGCCGCCTTTGACCGCATCGACAAATTCGAAGCCCGCACCACGCGCCAGCGGCTCCACCCGCAGAAACACCTCGCCAAACTGGCCCGCGCCGCCGCTTTGTTTTTTGTGCCGGTGGTGGCCCTGGGCAGTGCCGGTGATGGTCTCGCGGTAGGCGATGCGCGGCGGGTGGGTGTCCACCTCAAAGCGGTGCAGCTCACGCAGCCGGTCCAGCAGGGTGCGCAGATGCAGCTCACCCAGGCCGTAAACCACGGTCTCGTTGGTGCTGGCCACATGCTCTACCTTCAGGCACGGGTCTTCAGCCACCAGCTTGGCCAGGTTTTCCCACAGGCGTTGCTCGTCGCCTCGGCGTTTTGGCGCAATCGCCAGGCCATGCACCGGCACCGGGAACGGCAGCGGTTTTAAGTGGATGTGATCGTCCTCGGCGGCGTCGTGCAGCACTGCGTCAAAGTGCAGCTCGTCCACCTTGGCGAT
>JANOBL010000085.1:0-5261 GCA_031411635.1 Betaproteobacteria bacterium | reverse complement strand
GGGCTGGTGGCGTTGAGCATCAGCATTGCTGCCGCATTGCCGGGGCGGAAGCTCTTTTGCCCCATCTTGCGCAGCAGGTTGCGCATGTTCATCGAGACATCGCCAAAGTCGATGTCCACCGGGCAAGGGGTGAGGCATTTGTGGCAGACGGTGCAGTGGTCGGCCACGTCTTCAAACTCTTCCCAATGCTTCAGGCTGATGCCGCGCCGGGTTTGCTCCTCGTACAAAAACGCCTCCACCAGCAGCGAGGTGGCCAAAATCTTGTTGCGCGGGCTGTACAGCAGGTTGGCGCGCGGCACATGGGTGGCGCACACCGGTTTGCATTTGCCGCAGCGCAAGCAGTCCTTGATGCTGTCGGATATCGCGCCGATGTCGCTGCGCTGCATGATCAGCGATTCATGCCCCATCAGGCCAAAGCTGGGCGTGTAGGCATGGCTCAGATCGGCGGTGTGCACATCGGCGCCCAGGCCACGCAAGGCCTCACCGCGCAGCAGCTTGCCTTTGTTGAAGCGGCCTTCGGGGTCGATGCGGGCCTTGTAGCTGGCAAAGTCGGCCAGCTCGGCATCGCTCATGAATTCAAGCTTGGTGATGCCGATGCCATGCTCGCCCGAGATCACGCCGCCCAGGCCACGCGCCAGCACCATGATGCGGGCCACGGCCTCGTGCGCCGTCTGCAGCATTTCGTAGTTGTCGCTGTTGACGGGGATGTTGGTGTGCACATTGCCATCACCGGCATGCATGTGCAGCGCAATCCAGACCCGGCCACGCAGCACCTCCTGGTGCAAACGCTGCAGCTCGGTGACGATGGGCAGGAAAGCTTTGCCGGCAAACAACGCCTGCAACGGTTTCAGCACCTGAAGCTTCCAGCTTGCGCGAAGGCTGTGGTCTTGCAGTTGGTCGAAGAAGCTGCGGCCGGGCTGGCCGCCATCGGGCAGAGGCGCGTCGTCCAGGTGGCTCAGCCAGTGCTGCCACTGCGCCCGCACTTCGCCCAACTCGGCCAGCGCCTGCTGCACCCGGTCTTCCAGCAGCTCGGCGCTGGCGATCTCGCTGGCGTCGTCGGCCTTGCCCAGCGGCAGATGGCCGGCGGCCAGAAAGACCTGCAGCCGGTCCAGCAACGCCAGCTTGTTGCGCAGGCTCAGCTCGATATTGATGCGCTCTATGCCCAGCGTGTATTCGCCCATGCGCTCCAGCGGGATCACCACGTCTTCATTGACCTTGAAGGCATTGGTGTGGCGGGCGATGGCCGCGGTGCGCTTGCGGTCCAGCCAGAACTTCTTGCGTGCATCGGCGCTGACCGCGACAAAACCCTCGCCCGAGCGGCTGTTGGCAATGCGCACCACCTCGCTGGTGGCGCGCGCCACGGCGTTTTCGTCGTCGCCGACGATGTCGCCAAACAGCGCCATCTTTGGCAACCCGCCGCGTTTGCTCTTGGTGGTGTAGCCCACGGCTTTCAAATACCGGTCGTCCAGGTGCTCCAGCCCGGCCAGGATCGCGCCGCCCTTGCGCGTGTCCTCGAACATGAAGTTCTTGATTTCCACGATCGACGGCACGGCCTCGATCGGGTTGCCAAAAAACTCCAAGCACACGGTGCGTACATGCCTGGGCATCTTGTGCACGATCCAGCGTGCGCTGGTGATCAGGCCGTCGCAGCCTTCTTTCTGGATGCCCGGCAGGCCGGCCAGGAACTTGTCGGTCACGTCCTTGCCCAGGCCTGCCTTGCGGAAGGTGCGGCCGGGGATGTCCAGCCGCTCGGTCTTCTGCAGCACCTTGCCGCTGGCATCAAACCAGCGCAGCTCGAAGCTGGCCAGCGGTGCATCGTGGATCTTGCCCAGGTTGTGGTCCAGCCGGGTCACCTCCAGCCACTGCGCCTGCGGCGTGACCATGCGCCAGCTCGCCAGGTTGTCCAGCGCCGTGCCCCACAGCACCGCCTTTTTGCCACCGGCATTCATCGCGATGTTGCCGCCCACACAAGACGCCTCGGCCGACGTGGGGTCCACCGCAAACACATAACCGGCACGCTCGGCGGCATCGGCCACACGCTGCGTCACCACGCCAGCGCCAGTCCACACGGTGGCCACTTTGTGCGCCACGCCGGGCAGATCGACCAGTTCCACCTCGGTCATCTGCTCCAGCTTTTCGGTGTTGATCACCGCGCTGCGCCAGGTGAGTGGCACTGCGCCACCGGTATAGCCGGTGCCACCACCGCGCGGGATGATGGTCAGCCCCAGCTCCACGCAGCCGGCCACCAGCGCGGCCATTTCGGCTTCGGTGTCGGGCGTGAGCACAACAAACGGGTACTCCACCCGCCAGTCGGTGGCATCGGTGACATGCGATACCCGCGACAGCCCGTCGAACTTGATGTTGTCCTTGGCGGTGGCCCGGCCCAGCACACGCCGGCTGCGGCTGCGCAGGTCAGTCACGGTGGCAAAGTGGCCGGCAAAGCGCTGCACTGCGGTGCTGGCCAGGTCCAGCAGCTCACCCACCAAGGCATCGCGCTGGGCATCGGCGGCAGGGGTGCGGCGCTGCGCCACCTCGCCCAGCCGGTGGTCCAGCGCGGCGATCAAAAGTTGCCGGCGCTTCGGGTTGTCCAGCAGGTCGTCTTCCAGGTAGGGGTTGCGCTGCACCACCCAGATGTCGCCCAGCACCTCGTACAGCATGCGGGCCGAGCGGCCGGTGCGGCGCTCGCCGCGGAGTTGGTCCAGCAGCGCCCAGGCCCGCTCGCCCAGCAGGCGCAGCACGATCTCGCGGTCGGAGAACGAGGTGTAGTTGTAGGGGATCTCGCGCAAACGCGATGTGTGCGGCGCGTCGGACGCGTCGGCGTCCAACGGTTGGACATCGGCCAGACGGGCAATAGCAAGCGGTGCGTTCATGGTGCGGCAGGCGCCGTGTTCATCGGTGAAAAGCTCAGCGTGACCCGGGCAGGCACCTGAGGCTGGAGTTTATCGCGGCGCAACAATCGGCCCGGCCAGGCGCGCAACGGGCCGCAGGCCTTGGCGGGTTAATCCCGTAGCCGCCAAGCACCCCGGTGTGACAGAAACGGGCCTGTCACAAAAAGCCGACACACTCGGCCACTTTGCTTGGCGAGTTTTCACGGAGACCTGAATGAAATTGACGCAATCGCTGGCCACGCTGGCCACCACCACCGCCCTTGTGGTGCTGGCCTTGCCGGCCCAGACTCAGGCCCAGACCGAGATCCAGTGGTGGCACTCGATGACCGCCGTCAACGGCGAATGGGTCAACGACCTGGCCAAGGAGTTCAATGCCAGCCAGAAAGACTACCGCATCCTGCCCACCTACAAGGGCAACTACGACGAGTCGATGACCGCCGCGATCGCCGCCTTCCGCGCCGGCAATGCGCCGCACATCCTGCAGGTGTTTGAGGTGGGCACCGCGACGATGATGGCCAGCAAGGGCGCGGTGTTGCCGGTGGGCCAGATGATGAAGGACGCGGGCTTGAAGTTTGACCCCGCCGCCTACATCCCCGCCGTGGCCGGCTACTACACGGCGCCCAATGGCCAGATGCTGAGCTTTCCGTTCAACAGTTCAACAACGGTGTTCTACCTGAACAAAGACGCCTTCAAGGCCGCCGGACTGGACACCGACAAACCACCCACCACCTGGCCCGAGGTGGCGCTGGCCGCCGCCAAGCTGAAGGCCAGCGGCCACAAATGCCCGTTTACCACCGCCTGGCAGGGCTGGACCCAGTTGGAGAGCTTCTCCACTTGGCACAACGTGGAGCTGGCCACCAAGCGCAACGGCCTGGCCGGGCTGGATGCCAGGCTGGTGGCCAACTCCCCGCTGCATGTGCGCCACATCGAGAACCTGGCCAACATGTCCAAGCAGGGCTTGTTTGTCTACAAGGGCCGGGGCAACGTGCCCGAGGCCAGCTTTATCTCGGGGGAGTGCGCGATGGTCACCACCTCGTCGGGCTTTTACGGCAATGTGAAGAAAAACGCCAAGTTTGGCTTCGCGCTGGCCACCCTGCCCTATTACCCCGACGTGGCCGGCGCGCCGCAAAACACCGTGATCGGCGGCGCCAGCCTGTGGGTGTTGTCGGGCAAGAAGCCAGCGGACTACAAGGGTGTGGCCACCTTCTTCAACTACCTGTCCAGCCCCGAAGTGCAATCGGCCAGCCACAAGCGCACCGGTTACCTGCCGATCACCACCGCTGCGTTCCAGCTCACCGAAAAATCCGGTTTCTACAAGGAAAACCCGGGCACCGATACCGCCGTCAACCAGATGGTGCGCAAGACCACCGACAAGTCGCGCGGCATCCGGCTGGGCAACTATGTGCAGATCCGCACCATCGAGGACGAGGAACTGGAGCAGGTCTGGGGCGGCAAAAAATCGGCCAAGGAGGCCTTGGATTCGATCGTCAAGCGTGGCAACGAGTTGCTGGAGCGGTTTGAAAAGGCCAACAAAGGCTGATTGCCCCCTCCCCCGGGCAGGGGGAGGGTTGGGGTGGGGGTCGAACAGCGGCCCTTTGGCAAATTTCCACCCCCATCCCAACCTTCCCCCTGGCAGGGGAAGGAGCCCATACCAACCGGACTGAACTGGCATCCCCTTGGCCGCTGAAAAACGCGTCGTCTTCCACACCCGCTGGCTGCCCTGGCTGCTGCTGGCGCCGCAAGGCGTGGTGATCGCGGTGTTCTTCTTCTGGCCGGCGGGCCAGACTTTGCTGCAATCGCTGCAGCAGTCCGATGCCTTTGGTACCTCGGTGCAGTGGGTGGGGCTGGAAAACTTCCGCAACCTGTGGGCCGACGAAACCTACCCGGCCTCGTTTAAGACCACCGCTGTTTTCTCGGTGCTGGTGGCGGTGTTGGGCATCGCGCTGTCGCTGATGCTGGCGGTATTTGCCGACCGGGTGAGCAAGGGCGCGATGCTCTACCGCACCTTGCTGATCTGGCCGTATGCGGTGGCACCGGCGGTGGCCGGGGTGTTGTGGCTGTTCATGTTTTCACCCGGCATCGGCATCGTCACCTATGCGCTGCGCCATATCGGCATCGAGTGGAACCACTTGCTCAACGGCAACCAGGCGATGGCGCTGGTGGTGATGGCGGCGGTATGGAAGCAGATTTCCTACAACTTCCTGTTTTTCCTGGCCGGCCTGCAGTCGATTCCACATTCACTGATCGAGGCTGCCACGATTGATGGGGCCACACCGTGGCGCCGTTTCTGGACCATCGTTTTCCCGCTGCTCTCGCCCACCACCTTCTTTCTGCTGGTGATCAATATCGTCTATGCCTTTTTTGAAACCTTCG
>JANOBL010000084.1:0-2761 GCA_031411635.1 Betaproteobacteria bacterium | reverse complement strand
GGTACAGGTCACCTGCCGTCCTCGACCTTCGCGAGGTAGAAAGTCGGGTAGCGAGCGCGAATCAGTTCGCCGTGCCGTGAGTACGCCAGGCAGCTATCGACGTTCGGTTTGTGACCGCCCACGCTATCGGCCTGCCGCAGGCGCAGCACCGTCATCGACTGGAACGCGGCAGCGGCCATTGGCCCCATCAGGCCGGCAAGGTGCACGCAGCTCGAAGCACCGGACAGCCGCTTGCGTGTCTCGGCTGACCAGCCGCTGGTCATGCTCAGGCCGATCAGCGATTTCAGTGTCGCTGGGCCGCCGCGGCAGTCGGCATAGGGCACCGCGTCGGCGACGGCGATCACGTCGCGCACCGTCATGGTCTCGTCGAAGACGATGCGCACACCCATGTGGTGGATCGGTTCCCCTGCGGCGACAACACGGTCTGCGCTGACGGGCTTGAACTCGACCGGCTTGGTGTCCAACAGCCTGCCTTCCACCTCGTACAGGCCGTCCGAGCGCTTGTAGCCGGTGATCTTGATTGAGCGACTGTGCAGTTCCTTGCGCGTGACGCCATCGACACTTTGAGGCATGGTCATCGCGCCCGGCCTGAAGTGAAATGCAACATTCCAGGATGGGCGTTCAGGCGCACAGCGAAGCTGCCTCAGTCGTTGATGACGATGTTTTTTGTGACGGCCAGCTTCTTCCAGGTGGCGTAGCTGTTGCGCACCTTCGCATCGGCCGCGTCCGGCTTGAGGCCGGCCGTCGCAAAGCCGTCGGCCTGCAGCAGCTCGCGCATCTCGGGCGACTTCATGGCCTCGTTGATCTCGCGGTTGTAGCGCTCTACCAGCGCCTGCGGCGTGCCCGTGGGCACCCAGACCGCCTGCCACAGATCCGCCGCGTAGCCGGGTACCACGCTGGCCATCGTCGGCACACCAGGGAAAGAGGCGCTGGGCTGGGCCGAGGTCAGGGCGACCACGCGCAGCCTGCCGCCCTTGACCTGCGCGGCGAAGGTTGATTGCGCTGCGATCATCGTGTCGATGATGCCTGACGCCAGGTCGATCACGGCGGGCGCGGCGCCGCGGTAGGGAATGTGCTTCATACGCAGGCTCCCCGCGTCGTTGAGCAACTCGGCGGCCATGTGCGCGATCGTGCCGACGCCCCCGGTGCCGTGCGTGAACGCATCCTGCCTGGCGCGAGCCGCAGCCACAAAATCGGCGGGCGTCTTGATCGGCGAGTTGGCCGCCACCGCGATCAGCATCGGGCCCTCGCCGAGGATCGCCACCGGCTTGATCGCATTGACCAGATCGAACGGCATGCTCGGCTTGGTGGCCGCCGCACTGATCAGGCTGACCGAACTGAGCAGCAGCATCGAGCCGTCCTTCGGGCCCCTGACCACCGCATCCGTGCCGATCATGCCCGAGGCGCCTGGCCGGTTGTCCACAATGACGTTGGACCCTAGACGCTGCCCAAGCTGCTGAGCCAGCGCGCGCGCGGTGACGTCGGTGCCGGCGCCCGCGGCAAAGGGCACGACCATGCGCACCAGCGGCGGCATGGTCACTTGCTGCGCCTGACTCGCGGAAGGGGCCAGCAAGGCGCTCAACGTGGCGCAGGCAAACAGTCGGGCAAAGGCTCTCATGGGAGGCGCTCCATTTGGTCGATGAATCGCCCTTGCGAGGCGAAGATTTTATCTTTGGGGGGTGCAGCTTCTTGAAAGCGGCGTCGCTGCCTCGCACGAGGGGCACGAGTTGCTCCGGCGCTCCTGGCAATTTTGTTGAGCTCGCGGTTCAAGGAATCGATACCAATAATGCATTATGCACGACAATTGCGGCGCACTGTTGCGCCGCCATCTGCGCAGGCCCGGCAGTGGCCGGTTAATGCCGACTCCGCCGTGGCCGGGTTATGCCGGTCGGTGACAGCCGTTGCTCCCGAAGGGTGTGGAGGTACTCGATCACGGGTGTTGCTTGCCAGCAAGCACCCGTTCGGCGACGGTCTCATTGCAGCGGTGGAAGCCGAGTACAAAGCCAGGCTGGAACTTGGACCTTGAGGTGGCCCAAGCTCACGTCAAGTCAGCGTGGCGCCAGCAATGGCGAGCGGCCTGTCTTCTGCCGCGGTGCAGGGGCCACGGGTCTTGGGTCGGCGAACTTCGCCGCGGCAATGGCCTCATTGAGTGACGGCAGGCTCCAGGTCTTTTGCAGCCGCAGGCCGTTCATGCCATCGTTCCAAGCATGCAGCATGCGCTTGCCGGTCTCACGGAAGCCTGGGTGTTTCTGCGCTGCAATGACGAGATTGGCGTCACCGACACCACCACTTCGCAAATGCGCTCGATGCGCTGTCGTGTGTCGGCTGGCATGACACCACGGCGGGTCTGAAGTAAGCGCTCAAGTGCCTTGCCCGGCGGCCATGTGCTGCGGCCTTCGAGGGTCAGCCCGGGAGGGTTCTTGGCATAGTCGTCGTAGACCGTGATGGTCAACATGTTGTACACGGGCGCCAGCCAGACGTCGGCCATGGATCGGTACAGCAGAGAGACGTTCTTGCTGTGGCAGTCCGCATTGCGCAGCACGTAGGTCAACAGGATGAGGTCGGCCAGCCTGGACAGTGCGGCGTTTTGCTGCGCCGGCATGGTCACGACATCTTTGATGCGATGAACGATCCGCTCCCAGGTGGTCTCGTACTTCTGTTCTGGGCGCAGTGTCAGCAGGCTGCAAAGGTCTTCCATGCCCAGCCTGGTCGCCCCGTCTTCTTCATGGTCGAAGCGATGCACGACAAGCGCCTCGCCATC
>JANOBL010000083.1:0-1583 GCA_031411635.1 Betaproteobacteria bacterium | reverse complement strand
GGCCATGACAGGCGCCACCGGTGGCAGCACCGATTTCAGTTTTCCGCTTTGAAAGGCAACCCATGAATCCCATCCTCATGCACACCCTGGCCACGATGAAGGCAAAGACCGTATCCGGCTATGCCGCAAGCCCGCTGAAGAACGTTGGCGCTGTGGCCCGGCCGATCGGCGTGCAGCCCAAAGAAGAACCTACCCGCGGTGTGCGCAGCATCGGGAGAAATCTGGAATGAGCCCCCCTGACTTGCTGCAGTGGCTGAACGTGCTGTTCTTGCCACTGCTGGCCGGGGTGGCCAGCATCCGCGCCGACCTGGCCGCCATCCGGGCCACGCAGGAAGCCCATCACCAGCGCCTGAACCGTCTTGAGGTAGCCAAGAAATGAGCAAACACCGCACCCCGCCGCGCACCAAAACAGGCAAGTTTCGCAAGCGCCGGGGTTGAGCCATGACTTACGACAACCGGCCGCAATTGGTCGAGCTGAACAGCGGCGGCTTTGCCGCCCGGTCTGAGCACCTGGACCTGGCCAAGAGCACGCTTGGCATGGGCTACGTGCTGGGCCGGGGGCCGAGTTCTGCCGCCGTGGCGCTGACCGGCACGACCTCGGAAACGTCGCTGAACTCGATCATCATCCCCGGTGGGCTGCTGGGCCCTACAGGGCTGCTGCGCGTAACCGCCCTCTACAGCACCACCGGATCAGCATCAAACAAGACCATCAAGATGATGTTCGGCGGTGCCTTCGACTTTGCCGCAGGAATGACGGTGAGCACTGCCGGCGCATTCTCGTTTTTGAAGCTGCGCACCGTGCAAAACACGGGCGACAACCGACAGGTGTACTTCCAAAGCTGGGGGGAGACCGGCAGCAACGGGGCCGCGAACGGCATCGGCGCTGTCAACACCAAGCTGGACCAGCTACTTGACTTCCGCGCCATCCTGGCAAACGCCGCCGACACAATCACGCTTGAATCGTGGCTGGTCGAGGTGTTCCCGACCTGAGAATTGCCGCTTTCATTGCCCGATAGGCACCCGATGCGCCGGCTTACGATGCCCCCAGGGGGGCAGATCAATGCACATCGGTTACGCCCGGGTATCGACAACCGAGCAAAACCCGGAATTACAGGTGCAAGCGCTGCAGGGCGCAGGCGTGCAAATAATCCGGCAAGAGTGCCGCAGCGGGGCCACCGCCCGGCCAGTGCTGGAGGAACTGCTGCGCGAGCTGCGGCCGGGCGACGTGCTGATGGTCTACAAGGTGGATCGGCTGGCGCGCAGCCTGGCCGATCTACTGCGGGTGCTGCAGGCAGTCACCGACGCCGGGGCCACCTTCAAAAGCCTGACCGAGCCTATCGAGACCACCAGCCCGGCCGGGCGCATGCTGGTGCAGTTGCTGGGCGCGTTCGCGGAATTCGAGCGGGCAATGATCCGGGAGCGCTGCGCGGCCGGCATGGTGGTGGCCAGGCAAAACGGGGTGCGGTTTGGGCGCCCGCCGATTGCGCCGGAAAGGCTGGCCGAAATGAAGCGCCTGCGCCAGTCAGATCAGAAGCACACCCTGCGGGCCATCGCGGCAAAAATGGGCTGCTGTGCGCGGACGG
>JANOBL010000082.1:0-10940 GCA_031411635.1 Betaproteobacteria bacterium | reverse complement strand
CCAGAAACGCTGCCGGTGGCGCGAAGCAGGGTTTTTGCGGGCAGGCCGATGTACGAGTAGCGGCCAAAGCGCTCGCCACCCACCACCGACTCCAGCAAGAAGCTGTGCTTGGCGCCGCCGGCCAGCTTCAGGTACAGCGAGAGCGGGGTTTCGAGGTCGGCAAAAGCCTCGCTGAGCAGCGGGATGCGGTTGAAACCTTGCGCGGCAAGGCTTTTGAATTCAAGTTCAGTGATCATCAACAGGGCTCCTGGGGTTTGCCCACCCCGGTTTACAACGTGGTGGGTCAAACGGGTGGACTTGGCGGTGGCCGAGGGGGCACCGGGCCAAGCCCAGCGGACGACGGCCGGTCAGGCCGTGGCGGGCCAGGGTCGCCAGGGCCAGGCTCCCCGGTCGGTGGCGCGGTGGGCCCCAAACCTGATCGTGAGCTTGCGAGCGCTAAACATGCGCGGCAGTCTAGCAGCGCAGCTTGACGGGGCCCGGCGGCATACTCGGGCCGCACGCTACACACGCTTCAATCAGGAGATCACGCCATGCCCGCCTTGCGCTTGCGCTTGCGCGCCGCCAGCCTGCTGCTGCTGGCGGTCGCGCTGTCCACCCTCGCCCAGGCCCAGGTCACCGAGGTGGCCGGGGTGCGCTTTGAGCAGCAGATCACGCTGGGTGGCCAGGCGCTGCAGCTCAACGGCGCGGGCATCCGCTACAAGGCGATCTTCAAGGTGTATGCCGCTGGGCTGTACCTGGCCAGCAAGGCCAACACGCCCGAGGCGGTGCTGGCGGCACCCGGGGCCAAACGCATCCACGTGGTGTTGCTGCGCACGATCGATGCCAACGAGTTTGGCAAGATCCTGTCGGCCGGCATCCAGAACAACTCGTCGCGCGAGGAGTTCATGGCCGCGCTGCCCGCCATCAGCCGCATGGGCGAGGCCTCGTCGCAGCACAAGCAGCTTGTGGCCGGCGACACGATGACGGTGGAGTGGCTGCCCAACGTCGGCACCACGCTGTATGTCAAAGGCAAGCCCGAGGTGGGGCCGTACAAGGAGCCGGCATTTTTCAACGCGATGGCCAAGATCTGGCTGGGCAAATCGCCGGCCGATCATCTGCTGAAGGATGCGTTGCTGGGCATTGCCCCAAAGCGCGTGGACAACTGAGCGATGGCCTGGCGCCTGGGCAACTGGATCAGCAGCGGCCTGCTGGCGCTGGTCAGTACCTGCGCACTGGCGCAGACCACGCCTGCCCCGCAAGCCTTGCAGCCGCTGAGCCCCGAGACCATCAGCGCCGCGCTGGCCCGGCCAATCGGCCAAACCGTGCGCGCCCCCCGCACCAGCGGCAGCGTCGACCTGAAGGGCAAGCGCTTTTACATCGCCGAGTACCTGCTGCTGTTTGATCTGTCGGGCGAGGTGCCGGTGCAGCCGCTGGCTGGCAGCGTGCTGGGCACCCCGGTGGGCGACAAACCCGCGCTGCTGGCCTACCGCTCGGCACTTGACATTACCGCGCTGCAACAGCTCACCGACCGTGCCTGGGCCGACTTGCAACAACGCCTGGCCCAGGCCGAGATCACGCTGGCCGATGCCGGCGACACCGTGCGCCAGCACGGCGCCGTGTACGCCGCCACCGAGCCGGCCAGCACGCCCGCCGCGCCGGTGGTGCTGGAATCCAAAACCGGCGACAGCAGCCGCCGCTACCTGGCGCTGGCGCCCACCGGCATGCGGCTGGTGCCACGCACCGTGGCCGGCATCGGGCTGGGCAACATCGCGGCGCGGGTGTCGTATCCGGCCCAAGGTGTGGAGGGCTTGTCGCTGGCGATGGCGGTGCACTTCAGCGCACTGGATGCGCCGGGTGCGCGGGCATCGCACTTTGCGCCAGCGGCCGGCGCTGCGGCTGGGGTTGCGGCTGGGGTTGCGGCTGATACACCGGCCCTCTCCCCGCTGCTGGAGCTGGCGCCGGCCCCGGCTGCCGCGCTGGTGCATGGCCATGCGCAGCTTGCGCTGGTCAACCTGGACGAGGCCCTGGTGCTGGCAGGCGAGTTTGCCCGGCTGCGCGCAACACCCGCCGCCGAGCCAGCCCCACGCGACGGCCTGGCGCCGCTGCTGCTGCTTGGCCGGCGGCTGCTGGGCGGGGCCGGTGCGGTCACGGTGCCGGCGCTGCTGGAGTTGGACGGCCCCAGCACCGCGCGCGGTGTGCTGTACCTGCTGAGCGCCGCCAACCAGGCGATTGCCGATGCGTTGAAGGCGGCACGCCAGCCCTGAACCCACCCCGCGCAGGGTGGAGCTTGGCCGGAAGCCGCTGGTATCCTTTGTCGCGCATGATCATCACCGACCCGGCCGATCCGCCCAGCGCCTTGCCGCGCGGCACCCGCCTGGGTGAATTCGAGCTGAAACGGGTGCTGGGCGCAGGTGGATTTGGCATCGTCTACCTGGCGTTTGACCACGCGCTGGAGCGCGAGGTGGCGATCAAGGAGTACATGCCGGTATCGCTGGCCGGGCGCACCGCTGCCTTCCACGTCTCGCTGCTGTCGCAAAGCCATGCCGAATCGTTTGCGCTGGGGCTGCGCTCGTTTGTCAACGAGGCCCGGCTGCTGGCGCGCTTTGACCACCCTTCGCTGGTCAAGGTGCACCGCTACTGGGAGCACAACAACACCGCCTACATGGCGATGCCGTACTACACCGGCAAAAACCTGCAAACCGCGCGCAGCCACTGGCTGCACAGCCCCGACGAGGCCTGGGTGCGCAGCGTGCTGGAGCCGCTGCTGGGCGCGATCGAGCGGCTGCACAGCGAGGGGGTTTTCCACCGCGACATCTCGCCCGACAACGTGATCCTGGAGCCCGACGGCCGGCCGGTGCTGCTGGATTTTGGCGCCGCACGCCGGGTGCTGGCCGACAAGAGCGTGGCGCTCACCGCGATCCTGAAACCGGCCTATGCGCCGATCGAGCAATACGGCGAGACCGGCGCGGTCAAACAGGGGCCGTGGACCGATTTGTACTCGCTCGGCGCCACGGTGCACTACCTGCTGCTGGGCCGGCCGCCGGCGCCGGCCACCAGCCGCACCGTGGTGGACGAGGCGCCGCCACTGGTATCGCAAACACTGCCCGGCTGCTCCCATGCGTTTTTGCAGACCATCGACTGGATGCTGGCGCCGCGCCCGGCCGACCGGCCGCAAAGCGTGGCCGCGCTGCGCGAGGCGCTGGAGCGCTGCCGGGTGCAGATGCCGGCCTCGGCCCGGCCCGGCGGAGCCCGCAGCGAGACCTGGCAAGCCACCCAGGTGCTGGGCCTGGTGGGCAGTGCCGGTGCTGGCAACCCCGACTTGACAGTGATCGACTTGTCGCGGGCACCGGCCACGGTGCTGCTGGCGTCCCGCCCCACCCCCGGCCCTGGCCTTGATGCCACGGTGGCTATGCTGCGCGACGGCGTGCCCGGCGACGCGGTGACGGTCTTGCTACCGGCGGCAACCCCGGACGGCCGCACCGAGCCCACGCTGCAGCAAGACCGCTTGCCGAACCCCGCCAGCGCGACGCCGGCGCTGGCCGAAGCGCTGGACGACCCGCTGACGCCAACCCGGGTTTTGGCACCGAAGCGGGCGGCATCGTCCTGGCGCTGGCCGGCGGCCACCGCTGCAGCCATCGCTGCAGCCGGCTTGGCGCTCTGGCTGGGTTGGCCACAGCGGGCACCCAGCACGGCGCCGGTGGCATCGCCTGGCCCAGCGCCAGCCGTCGCTGCCGCATCGGCAGTGGCGCAGCAACAACCCGAGACCGCCGCGCCCCAGCCGGTGGCCACAGCCGCAACACCCCAGGCCCGGCCGGCTGCCAGCCGGGCTTTGACGCCGGCGTTGACTCAGGCAACCGCACGGCCGAACAGCGCAGCGGCCAAGCCAGCGCCACCCGCCCCACCAACGCCCACGGCGCCGGCCGTGGTGGTGGCGGGCGGGCCGCCGTCGCTGGCCACTTCAATCACCCGGCTGCCGGCGGCCGATCCGCCTGCGCCGCCACCGCCGCCTCAGCCCAGCATCGCCAGCAAGCCTGTGCCGGTGCCCACGGCCACCCCGCCGGCTGCCAATCCAACACCGGGCACAAACAGCGCGGCTGCAACGGTCAACCCGGTAGCCAGCGTGACACCCGCAGCGACCACCTCTACCGCCGCTGCGCCGCGCCCCGCCGCCCCGGCACCCCGACCAGCCGAGCGCGACCCCGAGCCGGTGCTGCTGGCGCAGGCCCGCACGCTGAGCCCCAGTGAGCGTTGCGGCGGCCGGGTGCTGGTAGCTTTGTGGGCCTGCGTTGAGCGCCACTGCAAAGCCGATACCAGCCTGCGTGAGCACCCCGAATGCGTCAAGCTGCGGCGTGAGCAGTAGCCGCGCGGGCCGCCAGGCTCAGCGTGACAGAGATGCCGCCAACACCTTGCCGCTGCACTCACCCAGGCCGATGCGCCGGGCGCCGGCACGGGCGCAAAAGCCGCGCAGTGTCAGCGTATCGCCGTCGGCCAAAAAGCGCCGGGTTTCGCCGTTGGGCAAGCTGATCGGCTGTTGGCCGCCCATGGTTTGCTCCAGCAGCGAGCCGGCCTGGCCCGGCAACGGGCCCGACAAGGTGCCCGAGCCCAACAGATCCCCCGCTTGCAGGTTGCAGCCCCCGGCGGTGTGGTGCGCCACAAGCTGCGCCGGGGTCCAGTAGGCGGCCTCGGCGGCATTGCCGCTGGACAGCCGCACTGGCGCCAGGCCGGCGTCGCGCATCGCGGCGGTTAGTAACCAGGCTTCGAGCTGGATGTCCAGCGCACCGTGTTGCCGGTCGGCCGCTGCGTCCAGGTAAGGCAGCGGCTGCGGGTCGCCCTCGGGTCGCTGCAACGGCGCGCGGAACGGTGCCAGCGCCTCCATCGTCACCACCCAGGGCGACAGGCTGCTGCCGAAGTTCTTGCTCAAAAACGGCCCCAGCGGCTGGTACTCCCAGGGCTGGATGTCACGCGCCGACCAGTCGTTGAACAAGGTGACGCCAAACAAGTGGTCTTCGGCCTGGGCTATGTTGATCGGCTCGCCCAGCGCATTGCCGGTGCCGATCAAAAAACCCAGCTCCAGCTCGTAGTCCAGCCGCTGGCTGGGGCCGAACAGCGGGGTCTCGGCACTGCCCTTGGTCTGGCCATTGGGCCGGCGGATGGGGGTGCCGCTGACGACGATCGACGAGGCCCGGCCGTGGTAACCAATCGGCACCCATTTGTAGTTGGGCAGCAGCGGGTTGTCCGGCCGGAACAGCTTGCCCACCGTGGTGGCATGGTGGATGCCGGTGTAGAAATCGGTGTAGTCGGTGATGGTGCAGGGCAGGCCCATTTGCACCGCCGACTGCGCCACAAGGCAAGCCTGCAGCACCGCTTGCTGCGCACTGCCCGCCGCCAGCGCGGCCGACAGCGCGGTGCGCAGCGCCCGGCGGGCCGCTGTGCCCAGGGCCATGAAGTGGTTCAGGTCACCGGCCGCCAGCGGCAGCAGCAGTGCTGCGATGTCGTCCGGCCAGCGCGCTTGTTCGGCGGCCAGCCGCAAGTCCAGCACCTGGTCGCCGATGGCCACGCCGATGCGCCAGGGCTGATCGCTGCCGGCAGCGCGAAAACGCCCAAACGGCAGGTTCTGGATCGGAAAATCGCAGTGCTGCGCATTGGCCGAAACAACCCAGCTCAGCAGCGCCGGATCGTGGGTGGCATTGAGGCCCATCGTCAAACCTTTTTGTTGAAGTTGTCGGCCAGCCCGGCCCAGCAGCCGGTGTAAGCGGCATCCAGCGCGCCGCCTTGCAATGCAAACGCGGTGGGATGGAAGCGCCAGCGGCTCTCGAACATGAAGGCCAGTGTGTTGTCCAGCTTGTGCGGCGCCAGCACCGCGTGACTGGCCTTGTCGAAGGCTTCAAGGTCTGGGCCATGCGGCACCATGGTGTTGTGCAGGCTCATGCCACCGGGCTTGAAGCCCTCAGGCTTGGCGTCGTACTGGCCCAGCACCAGGCCCATGAACTCGGCCATGATGTTGCGGTGGTACCAGGGTGGGCGGAAGCTGTCTTCCATCACCAGCCAGCGCGGCGGGAAGATCACAAAATCGCAGTTGGCGGTGCCGGGCGTGTCGCTGGGCGAGGTCAGCACGGTAAAGATCGACGGATCGGGGTGATCAAAACTGATCGAGCCGATGGTCATGAAGTGCGCGGTGTTGTACTTCAGCGGCGCCAGCGTGCCGTGCCAGGCCACCACGTTGAACGGCGTGGCGGCGGCCTGCGCAGTCCACAGTGCACCGCCGTATTTTTTGACGATTTGGTAGCCACCGGGGGCATCCTCAAACGCCGCCACCGGCGCCAGAAAATCACGCGCATTGGCCAGGCCATTGCTGCCGATCGGCCCCAGCTCGGGCAGTCGGAACGGCGCGCCGTAGTTTTCGCAGACATAGCCGCGCGACGGGCCGTGCACCGCCACCTTGAACACCACACCACGCGGCAGCAGCGCAATTTCACCGGGCGCGACGCTCAGCACACCCAGCTCGGTGGTGATGGTCAACCGGCCTTGCTGCGGCACCAGCAGCAGCTCGCCATCGGCATTGACGAAGGCACGCTTATCCATGCTGCGGTTGGCCAGGTACAAATGGGCGGCCATGCCGGTTTGTGCATCGGCATCGCCATTGAGCACGATGCTGCGCAGGCCGTCGATGAAATCGGTGGGGGCGTCGGGGATGGGCACCGGATGCCAGCGCATTGGGTCGGGCGGCGCGGCCAAACCGTCCTTGGCGCCGGTTTTCAGATGAGCATGGGCCAGCGGTGCGTAGCCGCCCACCATCACCGACGGCTGGCGCCGGTACAGCCAGCTTCGCTGGTTGCTGTGGCGCGGCGCGGTGAACGCGCTGCCGGACAACAGCTCGGCATACAGGCCATGCGCCACCTGCTGCGGGCTGTTGCGGCCCACTGGCAAGGCGCCGGGCACGGCTTCGGTGGCAAAGCTGTTGCCAAAACCTGATTGGTAACGAAGATCGGGATCAGTCATTGCGGTTCTCTCACACGCTTTCAGTCAAGCTTGATGCCGTTGGCCAGGATCAGCTTGCCCCAGCGCACACGCTCGGCCTTGGCGTAGTCGGCCATCTGCTGCGGCGTGCCGGGCAGCGCATCCAGCGCCAGCGTCTGGAAACGCGCCTTCACCATCGTGGAGTCCAGCGCCACTTGCAGCGCCTTGTGCAGCCGGGCCACCACCTCGGGCGGCGTGGCCACCGGCACCACCAGGCCTTGCCAGGCAAAAGCTTCAAAACCGGCCAGGCCTTGCTCGGCCAGCGTCGGGATTTCGGGCATGGTCTTGAGCCGCGCCGGGCTGGCCACGCCGATCGCGCGCAGCTTGCCACCGCTGATGGCCTGCTGCACGCTGGCACTGTCCATCAGGCCAAACGGCACCTGGCCGCCCATCAAGTCTTGCACCGCCGGCGCGGCACCCCGGTACGGCACATGCTGCAAGCTCAGCCCGGTGCGCTCACGCAGCAACTCGGTGGCCAGATGGTGCGGGCTGCCGGCGCCGGCAGAGGCATAGCTGGTGCCGTTGGGGTTGGCCTTGGCCCAGGCCAGAAACTCCTTGAAGTTTTTCACCGGCACATTGGGCGCCACCACCAGGATCAGCGGAAAACGCGCCAGCAGCCCAACTGGCGCAAAGTCTTTTTCGGCGTTGTACGGCAGCTTGGAAAACAGCGCCGGGTTGGCCGCCAACGTCGCAAAGTCGGCCGCCAGCATCACATGGCCCAGGTCTTTGGACTTGGCCACGTAGTCGGCCGCGATGTTGGTGGCCGCCCCGGGTTTGTTGTTGACGATGATGGTTGTGCCAAGCGCCTTGCCCATCGCCTCGCCCACGGTGCGGGCCACGATGTCCGAGCCGCCACCGGCGGCGTAGCCCACAACCCATTCGATGGCTTTGGTGTCCTGGGCCTGGGCCCCGTTCGGCAGCACGGTGGCCAGCACGGCCAGGGTCAGCGCGGCGCGGCGGATCAGCAAGGTGGTGTTCATCAGCGGTGTTCTTTGCAAAGGGATTGGGTCAGTTGACTGGGTGGGATTCACGGGCTGCCTGCAAGGCCTGGCGCAGCACATCAAGCGCGCCGATGTGGTTGGCCAGCAGCAGCACCAGCCGGGCGTTCAGCGCGTGGCTGTCGGCCGTGCACAAGTCTTTGTGGGCATCGATCAGCGCCTCGTAAAAATCGTCCGGCGCGCCGAGGTTGGGGGTGGTGATCAAGGCGGTCATGGCGGGCGGCTTTCAAACAAGGTTCAGCGCGCGCTGGATGGCGTGTTGCACCGCCTGCGCCGTGGGCCGGCGCCAGCGTGCGATGACATGCTGGTCGGGGCGCAGCAGCACCAGGCTGCCGGGCTGCAAGTCATAGCGCTGCGCCACCAGGCCTTGGGCATCGACCAGCGCGCCCGGGTGGCTGCCACCCGGCATGTCAAGCACCAGCAGCTTCAGCGGCACGGGGCCGGCGTTGACAGTGCCCAACTCGGCGGCCAGCGCCGCGCTGCCAACATCGGCCGCCAGCAGCGCCGTGAAGCCGGCGCCCAGCTCGCGCAGCAGCCAGCCGGGCTGACCATTCCCCAGCAATACCGGCGCATCCACCGCCGGTGCGCCCGGCATCATGCGGCCGGCAAAAACATCGGCGTCAGGCGTGTTCAGCGCCGAGCCGTGCAGCGTGGCCGGCACCGACAACCGGCCGCTGTTGACCAGGCTGCGGGCAAACGGGTATTGGCTGGACAGCCGCAGCACCGCATCGCGGAACAGCCGGCTGATCTCGCTCTTGGGCGTGATGAAGTCGGTGGCGCGGCTGGAATTGAGGATGTTCTCGTCGGCCGCGTATTCGCGCTCGGCCGCGTAGCTGTCCAGCAGTGAGTCCGGGGCCTGGCCTTGCAGCACGGCGGCCAGCTTCCAGGCCAGGTTCTCGGCATCCTGCACGCCGGAGTTGGCACCCCGCGCGCCAAACGGCGACACGCCATGCGCCGAATCGCCGGCAAACAGCACCCGGCCATGCCGGAAACGGTCCATGCGCTGGCAGGCAAAGGTGTAGACGCTGGCCCATTCCAGCTCAAACGGCAGCACCCGGCCCAGCGCGGCCTGCAACATGGCCTCCACCCTGGGGCGGATGCGATCGGGCTGCTTTTCCAGCTCGGGGTCGGCATCCCAGCCGAGCTGGAAATCGATGCGCCACACGCCGTCGGGCTGGCGGTGCAGCAACACGCTTTGGTTCGGGTGGAACGGCGGGTCGAACCAGAACCAGCGCTCGGCCGGAAAATCCACCGCCATGCGCACGTCGGCAATCAAAAAGCGGTCGCGGAAGATGCGGCCCTTGCTCTCCTGCCCCAGCAGCGCACGCAGCGGCGAGCGTGAGCCGTCGCAGGCGGCGACGTAGTCGGCGCTGATCTTGTAGCGGCCGTCGGGGGTATCAATGCCCAGCATTGCACCCTCGGCGGTCTGCTCGATCGCGGCCACACTGTTGCACCATCGGATCTCCAGGTTCGGCAACTCGGCCGCACGCACCGCCAGGTAGGCCTCGGCGTAGTACTGCTGCAAGTTGATGAAGGCCGGCCGGGCGTGGCCGGACTCGGGCAGCAGGTCAAAGCGGTAGAGCTGGGCATCGCGGAAGAACACCTTGCCGACGCCCCACTCCACGCCCTTGCTGCACATTGCATCGCCCACGCCCAGCCGGTCCCAGATCTCCAGGGTGCGCTTGGCAAAACAGATCGCGCGTGATCCGGTGGACAGCTTGTGGTCGTTGTCCAGCAGCAAAACCGGGCAGCCACGCTGGGCCAGGTCCACCGCCAGGCTCAGGCCCACCGGGCCGGCGCCCACCACCACCACCGGATGGCGCACCGGTGCGGCGGCGTCCTGGTCTGGCGAGCGGCGGTAGGCGTAGGCATGGGCCTGGATTTGCTGCGCGCTGGCCTGGTAGTCCAGGCTGGCGGTGGCGGGGGTGGTGGTGGTAGCGGCGGTGGCCGCGCCAGTTGAGGCCATCACGGTTTGCTCCTGGAAACGTGACAGCCTCAGCCTTCCAGCGCGGCCCACATCTGGCGGTCGCGCTCTGCCGTCCAGATGCGGGGATCGGGGTACTGGGTGGCCTCGTCATAGGCGCGGGTCACGTCAAAAGGCATGCAGTGGTCAAAGATCACCCATTGGCCGTAGCTGGGTTTGAGCTGGGCAACGGTTTCGCGGTAAACCTGCTTCAAATCCCGCCCGGCCTGGGCACCGGCCTTGACCGCCGCAAACAGCTCGCTGACAAAGGCCTTGGTAGCAGACAAGCCCTGGGCCACTTGCGCCTCGCCCAGCAGCGCCGGGCCCCGGCCGGGCACCAGCGCCAGCGGCTGCAGCGCGGCCAGCCGGTCCAGCGTGGTGGGCCAATCCTGGAAGTAGGCATCGCCGGCATAGGGCGTGGCGTCAAACTCCACCAGATCACCCGACAGCAGCACCCGCTCCTGCGGCAGCCAGACCACCGTGTCGCCCTTGGTGTGGCCGCGGCCAAGCTGCAACAACTGCAGCTCCAGCTTGCCCAGCCACAGCGTCATCTTGCCGCTGAAGGTGATGGTGGGCCAGGTCAGGCCGGCGGGCACGGTTTCGACATTGCGGAACAGCCGCGGAAAGCGGCCGATCTCGCTGGCTTTGTCGGCCTCGCCACGCTCGACGATCAGGTCAAAAGTGTCCTGGCTGGCCAGGATTTGCTGTGGCTGGTAGGCGCTGGCGCCCAGCACCCGCACCGCGTGGTAATGCGTCAGCACCACGTACTTGATGGGCTTGTCGGTCACCTCGCGGATGCGGCGGATCACGTCGGCGGCCATCGCCGGGGTGGCCTGGGTGTCGGCCACCAGCACGCAATCGTCACCAATGATGATGCCGGTGTTCGGGTCGCCCTCGGCGGTGTAGGCGTAGGCGTGCTCGGACAAGCGGGTGAAGCTGACTTGCTTCTCCTCCAGGTCGGCGTGGGAGGCGAACTTCTTCTC
>JANOBL010000081.1:0-6631 GCA_031411635.1 Betaproteobacteria bacterium | reverse complement strand
ATGGTTGGGATGGGGGTGGTGACGCTGCCACCTGCACAGACCCCACCCCCACCCCAGCCCTCCCCCTTGGCAGGGGAAGGGAGTAAGACCGCCTCAGCGGCTAGCCGCATCCGCCAGCGCCTGCAACTCCACCGATTCAATCACCCGCAGCGGCGGCCCGTCGGCGGCCAGCGCTTCGATCATCGCGCAGGCCACCGCATCGGCGCCGATCGGCCAAAGCCTACGCGGCAGCAGCCAGCCGATGGCCGGCATCATCATCTGCGCCATGGTTTCCATCGGTCGGGTGGCCTGGCCCAACGCGCCGCGCTCGCCCAACAGCAGCGACGGCCGGGCAATCACCAGCCGGGGCAGGCCCAGCGCGGTCAGCGCTTGTTCCATGTCACCCTTGACCCGGTTGTAAAACACCGACGAGCGGGCATCGGCGCCCAGCGCCGACACAACAGCCAAGCGGCTGGCGCCGGCCACCTTGGCGGCGCGGGCAAAGGCCAGCACCGCATCAAAATCCACCGCCCGGAAGGCGGTTTGTGAACCCGCCACCTTGATCGTGGTGCCCAGGCAGCACAGCGCCCAATCGGTGGGCGGCAAGCCGGGCTCACCGGCGCGGCCCAGTGCGGTGTAGTCCACCGGATGGCTGGTCACACGCTGGGGCAGCGGTGCAAGCTGGCCGGCCTGGCGAACCAGCGCCGTGACGGCGGCGATGCGCTGGTCTTGCGCCAGCCGCACCAGCAGTGCGTGGCCCACCAGGCCGGTGGCCCCGGCCAGGCAGACCTGCGGCCGGTGGGGCGTGTTGCTTGAAGAAGCCATGGCGGTCTCCAGTTCAGGTGACCGGCACGCGGTGTTGACGTGGCCGACCAGTCACCGATGATGCCGCGTGAAACAGGCGCGCGCAGCCGGCTGCAGCGCCGACAACTCAGCGCTTGGGTGAGCTTGTGCGGCCACCGGGGCGACCACTGCCACCACCACCACCGCCACCACCACCACTGCGCGACGGGCCACCTGCCGTGCGGGCACCCCCCACGCCGGTGCCACCACGCGCTGGCGCGGCACCCTGTGACGGCCGGCCACCCGGCGCTGCCGGCCGGCCACCGCCGCCACCGGGCCGGCCGCCAGCGCCACCATGGCCACCGCCACCACCATGGCTGCCGTGGCTGCCATGCCCGCCGTCACGCCGGCCC
Organism: Betaproteobacteria bacterium; assembly: GCA_031411635.1. Classification (GTDB taxonomy): domain Bacteria; phylum Pseudomonadota; class Gammaproteobacteria; order Burkholderiales; family Burkholderiaceae_C; genus Pseudaquabacterium. The sequence goes on along the minus strand of JANOBL010000081.1, from coordinate 5,456 downwards.
TGGCCACCACCACCACCCGAGCGGCCACCGCCACCGCCACCGCCAAAGCCACCACCCGCGTTGCGGTGTGTGCCACCCACACCGATGGTCATGCGGCCCAGCACGATGGGCTCGGCTTTTTCGTGCGATGGCGGCTCGAAGCCGGGCACGATTTCGCTGGCGATGCTGCGCTTGATCAAGCGCTCGATGTCGCGCAAAAAGATGTCTTCGTCCACACAGACCAGGCTGATCGCCTCACCCTGCGCGCCGGCACGGCCGGTGCGGCCGATGCGGTGCACATAGTCTTCCGGCACGTTGGGCAGCTCAAAGTTGACAACGTGCGGCAGCATGTCGATGTCGATGCCACGCGCCGCGATGTCGGTGGCCACCAGCACCTGCAGCTCGTTGCGCTTGAAATCCGCCAGCGCCTTGGTGCGTGCACCCTGGCTCTTGTTGCCGTGGATCGCCATCGCGGTGATGCCCTCGTCGTTCAAAAACTCGGCCAGCCGGTTGGCACCGTGCTTCATGCGGGTGAACACCAGCACCTGGTGCCAGTTGCCGGTTTTGATCAGATGCGCCAGCAGCGCCTTCTTGTTCTCGCGGCCCACCGGGTGCACTTTTTGCTCGATGGTTTCGGCGGTCTGGTTGCGGCGGGCCACCTCGATCAGCACCGGGTTGTTCAGCAGCTTGTCGGCCAGCGCCTTGATCTCGTCGCTGAAGGTGGCCGAGAACAGCAGGCTTTGCTTCTTGGCCGGCAGGTAGCTCAGGACTTTCTTGATGTCGTGGATGAAGCCCATGTCCAGCATGCGGTCGGCTTCGTCCAACACAAAGATCTGCACATGGCTCAGGTCCAGCGTGCCTTGCTGGTGGTGGTCCAGCAGCCGGCCCGGGGTGGCCACCAGGATGTCCACGCCGCGCCGCAGCGCATTGATCTGCGGCTGCATGCCCACGCCGCCAAACATCACCATGCTGCTGAGCCTGAGGTATTTGCCGTAGGTGCGAACACTTTCTTCGACCTGCGCCGCCAGCTCGCGGGTGGGGGTGAGGATCAGCGCGCGGACGCAGATGCGGCCCCGGGCGTCTTTCTTGGCCGGTTCGGCCGACAAGCGTTGCAACATCGGCAAGGTGAAACCGGCGGTTTTGCCGGTGCCGGTCTGGGCGCCACCCATCAGGTCGCCGCCTTGCAGCACGGCCGGGATGGCCTGGGCCTGGATGGGGGTGGGGGTGTCGTAGCCTTGTTCGGCAACCGCGCGCAGCAGCGGCTCAGACAAGCCGAGTTCGGTGAATTTCATGTGGTTTTTATCGCCCCGGTTGGGTTGGGGCGCTTTGCGTTTCAGCCTGCAGCCGCTTGTTGCCAAGGGCCCCAGTCGGGGAGGCTTGAGGGGAGGGTGCAAAGGTCGGGAGTCGACTGCAACGGCGTGACTGGTAGCGCTGTTGCGGTGGCCATTGTAGTCCGGGCCTCGGGTTCACCCTGAGAAGCAAGCCGGCGATAACCCAGTTGTTTGGTACTTGGCCGCAGTTTCAGGCCGCGTCAGCGCTGGCTTGGGCTGGAGCAAACTGCAAGCTCACCCGCAAGCCACCCAGGGTCGAGCTGCCCAGCGTGACCTCGGCGCCATGGCGGCGGGCGATGCCGCGCACGATGGCCAGGCCCAGGCCGCTGCCCGCTGCATCGGCCGCGGAGGCGCCGCGCACAAAGCGCTCAAACACCCGCTCGCGCTCGGCCTCGGGGATGCCGGGGCCGTCGTCGTCCACCGTCAGCAGCGGGCCGGCGGGTGCCAACGACAGCGTCAGCCGCACCAGGCCACCGGCCGGGGTGTAGCGCAAGGCGTTGTCCACCAGGTTGCGCACCAGCACCGCCAGCTCGGCGGGGTCGCCTGGCACGCTCAATGCCTCGTCGGCCACCAGCTCAACCTGGCTGCCACGGGCGGCCGCCAGGGGCGCGGCGGCGTCGGCCAGCACCTGGCGCAACAGCGGCGCCCGCGGCACCGCTTGCACCGCGGTGCCGGGGGCGCCCGGCTCGCTGCGGGCCAGCGTCAGCAATTGCTCAACCACGCGGCTGGCGCGGTCCACGCCGGCCACCAGGGCCTCCAGCGCGGCCGTGCGCTGGTCCACGCTGGCGTCGGCATCGGTCAAGCGGCGCAGCACCTGGGCCTGCAGCTTCAGCGCTGTCAGCGGCGAGCGCAGCTCGTGCGCGGCATCGGCCACAAACGCGCGCTGGCTGGCCCAGGCGCTGCCCAGCCGCACCAGCAAGTGGTAGAGTGCGGTCACCAGCGGCGCCACCTCGACGCGCAGGCCGGTGGCGGGCAGCGGTGCCAGCGCGGCGGCATCCTGCTCGCGCACCTGGCGCGCCACACTGGCCAGTGGCCGCAGCGAGTATTCGATCAGCCACCACAGCACCGCGGCCATCAGCGGCGCGGCCACCAGCAGTGGCAGCACACCGCGCAGCGCGGCATCGGCGGCCAGGCCCTGGCGGATGCGCACCGGCTGCGCCACCTGGATCACCCGGTCGCGCGCGGCCACCGCAAAACTGCGCCAGCGCTCACCGCCCACCTTGATCTCCGACAAGCCCAGCGCGGTGCGGTTGGGCAACTCGCGGTGGGCGCGCGAGGCGTAGACGCTGCGGCCGTCCAGATGCCAGATCTGCACGACAAAATCCAGGTCTTCGTCGTTCAGCGCCGCCGCATCGCCCGGGTTGATCTCACCCTGGTCGCGCAGGCTCAGTGCCATCTGGCGAAGCTGGTAGTCAAACAGCGCCTCGGTCTGCTCCAGCACATTGCGGTAGGTGATGCCGCCCACCAGCGCGGCGGCGGCGGCCAAGGCGGCAAACAGCGACAGCAGCAGCCGGGCGCGGATCGAGGTCATGTCTTGCTCCCTCCCCCGGCAAGGGGGAGGGTTGGGGTGGGGGTGGAATCTGCGCAGGCTCTGGCATGGTTACCCCCATCCCAGCCTTCCACTTCGCCGCTTGCAAGCGGCTCAGATTCGCCAGGCGAGCGACAGGCCGCCGGGCCTGTCGCTCGTCCGGGCTCATCCCCCTGGCAGGGGGAAGGAGCAAGACCGCGCCGCAGGTTCATCGCTCAGCCCGGGCCCAGAAAATAGCCCACACCCCGCATGCTGTTGATGAAATCCGCGCCCAGCTTCTTGCGCAACTGGTGCACGTTCACCGACACCGCATTGCTCTCCACCGCATCGCCCCAGCCGTACAGCCTGTCCTCCAACTGGGCCCGGCTGAGCACCGCGCCGGGCCGCTGCATCAGCGCCTGCAGCACCGCAAACTCCCGCGCCGACAGCAGCACCGGCTTGCCCTGCTGCGTCACCTGGCGGGTGACCGGGTCCAGCCGCACCCCCGCATGGCTGAGCGCGCTGTCGGCCCGGCCCTCGTGGCGGCGCGCCACCGCGCGCATGCGGGCGGCCAGTTCGTCCAGCTCAAAGGGTTTGACCAGGTAGTCGTCGGCACCGGCGTCCAGCCCGGCCACCCGGTCGGCGGTGGCATCGCGCGCCGTCAGCACGATCACCGGCGTGGCATCCCCACGCACCCGCAGCGCCCGCAGCACCGCCAGCCCGGCGCTGGGCAAGGCGGCCTGGCCGGCGCGCTCGGGCAGGCCCAGGTCCAGCAGCAGCAGATCAAACTTTTCAGCCGCCAGCGCGGCCTGGGCGGCGGCCACGTCGTACACCCAGTCCACCGCATGGCCTTCCAGGCGCAGCGCCTGGCGCAGGCTGTCGCCGATCATGCGGTCGTCTTCGGCCAGCAGCAGGCGCATCGGGTACGGGTCCAGGTCCGGGCTTGGGGGTGTGGATAAACGCGGCTGAGCATACCCGGGGGCGATCCTAGAATCGATCACCCCCACCCAGCCGGAGCCTCCCGCCATGGACACGCGCGTCAACCCCGTCAGAGAGCGTTTGGACCGTGTGCGCGCGGCGCTGGCCCGCCATGGCGGGTTTGCGCTGCTGGTGCCCAGCGCCGATCCACATTTGTCCGAGTACCTGCCCGGCCGCTGGCAGGCGCGGGAATGGTTGTCGGGCTTTACTGGCTCGATGGCCACGCTGGTGGTCACCGCCGATGGCGCCGCGCTGTTTGCCGACAGCCGCTACTGGCAGCAAGCTGAGGCGCAGTTGCTGGGCAGTGGCATCGCATTGGTCAAGATCCCCAGCGGCGCCGCCACCCACCACATCCAGTGGCTGGCCGAGCACACACCGAGTGGCCAGGCCGTGTGTGTGGATGGCCAGGTGCTGGGGCTGGCGGCGGCGCAGCAGCTTCGCAGCGCGCTGGATGCGGCCGGCCTGTTGCTGCGCACCGGGACCGACCTGATGGACGAGGTGTGGCCGGACCGCCCGGCCTTGCCCGCTGCAGCGGTGTACGCGCACCTGGCGCCGCAGGCCAGCGAGCCCCGCAGCGAGCGTGTAGCCCGGGTGCGCGAGGCGTTTTTGCGCCAGGGCGCCAGCCACCACTTTGTATCCACGGTGGACGACATCGCCTGGATCACCAACCTGCGTGGTGCCGATGTTGAGTACAACCCGGTGTTTTTGGCGCATCTGCTGATCGATGCCACCCAGGCCACCTTGTTTGTCGGCGCCGGCAAGGTGCCGGCCGCGCTGGCGGCGCAATTGGCCGCCGATGGGCTGACGCTGGCCGACTATGGCGCCGCCCCGGCCGCGCTGGCGGCCTTGCCCCCGGAAGGCTGTCTGCTGGTGGACCCACGCCGCATCACCCTGGGCTTGCGCCAGCAGGTGCCGGCGGGGCTGAGGGTGATCGAGGCCATCAACCCCAGCAGCTTGTTCAAGAGCCGCAAAGGCGCGGTGGAGGCCGGTTTTGTGCGCCAGGCGATGGCCGAGGACGGCGCCGCAATGTGCCGCTTCTACGCCTGGTTCGAGGCCGCGCTGGCGCGTGGTGAGCGCATCAGCGAGCTGACGATCGACGAAAAGCTCTCGGCCGAGCGCGCCGCCCGCCCGGGCTTTGTGGGCCTGAGTTTTTCCACCATCGCCGGCTTCAATGCCAACGGCGCGCTGCCGCACTACCGCGCCACGCCCGAGGCCTATGCCTGGATCGAAGGCGACGGCCTGCTGCTGATCGACTCTGGCGGCCAGTACCTGGGCGGCACCACCGACATCACCCGGGTCTGGCCGATTGGCAACACCACCCCAGCGCAGCGGCGTGATTTCACGCTGGTGCTCAAGGGCATGATGAATTTGGCGCGGGCGCGCTTTCCGCGTGGCACTTTGAGCCCGTTTCTCGACACCCTGGCGCGTGCGCCGCTGTGGGCCGAAGGGCTGGACTTTGGCCACGGCACCGGCCACGGTGTGGGTTATTTTTTGAACGTCCACGAGGGCCCGCAGACCATCAGCAAGGCAGTGGCCGAGCCGCAGATGGCGATGGAGCCCGGCATGATCACCAGCGACGAGCCCGGCGTCTACCGGCCCGGCCAGTGGGGTGTGCGCATCGAGAACCTGCTGCTCACGGTGCCGGTGGACACCGTCGAGGG
>JANOBL010000080.1:0-6115 GCA_031411635.1 Betaproteobacteria bacterium | reverse complement strand
CCACCCCCGCCACCCGCTTGCGCGCGATCAGCTCACGCATCTGCGGCACCGCGATGGTCAGCAGGATGATGCCGATGGCCAAGGTGACCATCAGCTCGATCAGCGTGAGGCCGTGTCCGACCGACCGGCCTGCAGCCTTGGGCAACGCAAGGCGTTTCATCGCACCCAGCAAGGATCAGGTGCCGCATTGGCACTGCCGCCGCTGGCCTGCGAGCTGTAGGTGAAGCGGCCATTGGAAAACTGCATCAACAACACCTGGCAGGCGGTGTCCGTGCTTTGCGGCGATCCGCTGCGCACGGTGGCTTGGGCGGTGTAGCCGGTGCGGCTGACGCTGCCGCCCACCAGGCTCAGGTCGTAGTGGCCGCCATGCGAAACGGCGGACACACCTGGCAGGTTGGCCAGCGTGTCCTGGTAACTGGGGTTGTCACCGCGCCAGCGCTCCTGGGCCTGGCTCAACTCGGCCAGTGCGCTCATCGCATCAGCGCGCCGGCCGCGGCTGACCGAGTTTTGGTACGCCGGCCAGGCGATCGAGGCCAGGATCGCGGCCACCGCCAACACGACCAGCAGTTCGATCAGGGTAAGGCCGGTGCGGCTTGGGCGGCGGGGGTGCATGGCAGCATTATCAAGAGGCGGCGCTGCATCGGCCGCGGCCCGCTGTGCCGCTGGTCGGCCAGGCTATGCCGTCTGTCGGTGCGCCCCACGCTTGGGGGGTGGCCGGCCAGGCTTCAGCAGGGCCGCAAGCCGACAAAACCGGCGCTGGGCGTGCACGTGCGCACCCGGCCCATGATGTTGATGACCTGGTGTACCGCACGACCTTCCCGGTCGATCAGGCGCAGCGTGGCGGTGGGGGTGACCGTGCCCTTGCCGGCGTCAAACGCCAGTGACCGCGCCAGCGGCGCCAATGTGATGCCGGTGGGCCCGGCTTGTTCTGCCAGGCGCAGCACGCTGGCGTCGCCATCGCAGCGGGTGCGGCCACCACCCTCGCAGCGGCAAGCATCCGCCGCGCCGGTGTGCAGCAGGTAGCAGCTTGTGCCACCCGGCACCGCTTGCACCGCCAGGCGCACGGTCTGGCTGTTCAGCATCGCGTGGGCGCGTGCCAGGTGCAAGTCGGTCTCCAGCAGCGCGGCCTGGGCCATCAACACTTGCCGGGCATGCAGGTCGTTGAACATCGGCAGCACACCGCTGACCAGCACCGCGGTGATGGCCAGCGTGCACAACATCTCCACCAGCGTGAAGCCGCCGGTACAGCGGCCGCGTGCGGACCGATTGGTTTTTGTGCTGCGCTGGCGGCTGGTTGACATGGTGTGCACCGGTGGGGTTGGGATGCACACACTCTAAAAATTGCCAGCCGATTGCGCGTCGCCCTGGTGGGGGTGTAGCGCCGGTCTTGTGGGGGGGGGCGCCCGGGGGGGGGTGCCCCCTCCGACGGGGGGATCGGGCTCAGATGCCCCGGATCAACTGCCGAAACTCGTCCACGTCTTCAAAGCTGCGGTAGACCGATGCAAAGCGCACATAGGCCACTTTGTCGATGCGTTTGAGCTCCCGCATCACCAACTCACCGAGCCGGGCGCTGGGCAACTCGCGGGCGGCGGTGGCGAGCAGCTTGTCCTGGATGCGCTCGATCGCGGCGTCCACCTGCTCGGTGCTGACCGGCCGCTTGCGCAAGGCCAGCATCATCGAGCCACGCAGCTTGGCCGGGTCAAACTCAACCCGGGCACCATCTTTCTTGACCACCGCCGGCAGGGTGATCTCGGCTCGCTCGTAAGTGGTGAAGCGCTTTTCGCACTTCAGGCAGCGCCGGCGCCGCCGGATCGCATCGCCCTCGTCGGACTCGCGGGTCTCGACCACCTGGGTTTCGTCATGGCTGCAGTACGGGCAACGCATCGTGATGGCCCCCGCTGCTGCTGCGCTGGCCGGCCCAGGTCAGCGGTAGACCGGGAAATCGCGGGTCAGTGCAGCTACTTTTTCGCGCACCGCCGCGATATTGGCTTCGTCGTGCGGCTTGTCCAGCACATCGGCGATCAGCTCGGCAGTCTGGCGCGCCTGGGCCTCGCCAAAGCCGCGTGTCGTCATCGCCGGCGAGCCCAGCCGGATGCCGCTGGTGACCATCGGCTTTTGTGGATCGTTGGGGATCGCGTTTTTGTTGCAGGTCATGTGGGCCTGGCCCAGCACGGTTTCGGCTTCCTTGCCGGTGATGCCCTTGGCACGCAGGTCCACCAGCATCACATGGCTCTCGGTGCGGCCAGAGACGATGCGCAAACCACGCTGCACCAGCGTCTCGGCCATCACCGCGGCGTTTTTGACCACTTGCTGCTGGTACAGCTTGAAAGCTGGCGACAACGCCTCTTGCAAGGCCACCGCCTTGGCGGCGATCACGTGCATCAGCGGCCCACCCTGGATGCCAGGGAAGATCGCGCTGTTGATCTGCTTGGCAATCTCATCCTTCATCAGGATCAGGCCGCCGCGCGGGCCGCGCAAGGTCTTGTGCGTGGTGGACGTGACCACGTCGGCAAACGGCACCGGGTTGGGGTAGACGCCGGCCGCAATCAAACCGGCGTAATGCGCCATGTCGACCATGAAATACGCGCCTATCGCCTTTGCCACCTTGGCGAAGCGCTCAAAGTCGATGCGCAGCGAGTAGGCGGACGCGCCGGCGATGATCAGCTTGGGCCGGTGCTCGTGCGCCAGGCGCTCCATCGCGTCGTAGTCGATCGCCTCGTTGGCATCCAGGCCGTAGCTCACCACCTTGAACCACTTGCCACTCATGTTCAGCGGCATGCCATGCGTCAGGTGGCCGCCTTCGGCCAGGCTCATGCCCATGATGGTGTCGCCTGGCTGCAACAGGCCAAAAAACACCGCCTGGTTGGCCTGCGAGCCGGAGTTGGGCTGCACATTGGCGTTGGCGGCGCCAAACAAGGCCTTGGCCCGGTTGATCGCGAGTTGCTCGACCACATCAACATACTCGCAGCCACCGTAGTAGCGCTTGCCGGGGTAGCCCTCGGCGTATTTGTTGGTGAGCTGGGTGCCCTGGGCCTGCATCACTGCCGGCGAGGCGTAGTTTTCGCTGGCGATCAGCTCGATGTGCGCTTCCTGGCGGGCGTTTTCCAGGCCGATGGTGGCCCAGAGTTCAGGATCGACATTGGCAACTGTGGATTGGGTGCGATCAAACATGGCGGGCAGTCCGGTTGAGGGTAGAGGCCCACGCAAGCGCGAAAACCGCCTGGCGCAAATCGCATATCGGCGGCATCAACACCACGGCGGGCTGCCCAGGCGAACGGCTGAATCGGCGGAGGGCCAGGCCCTCCCGTGCAGCCTTGCGCTCCCCGGTGGTGATCCACCTCGGGCGCAGTGGGCTGGCTGCCCATCGCCCTATCGCCAGTTGCGCAAGAACCCGAAGTGTAGCGGAGGCAACCGGCTTAGCGCAGCAACAAAGCCACGCGTTCCGGGTCGGCCGGCGCGCTTTGGCTGGCCGGCGCCGCTGCGGCCGGCGCAGCGCTGGGCACCACCACCGGCGCCTTGGAAGCCGTTACCGCCACTTGGCGGCCCTCGGCCACCCGGCGCAAGTGCACTTGCTCGGCCAGCACCTTGCCGACATAACCACCATCCTCGGCCAGGTTGGTAGCGCCCACGTACGAACGCAGCCCGGCTTCCAGACCACCGGCGCGGGAGATGCATTCCTTCAGCACCTGCACGCCCACCCGCAGGTTGGCCACTGGATCAAACGCCGCCCTGATGCCGCCAAAAGCCTGGTATTTGTCGTCGTGGATGCGGGTCATCACCTGCATCAGGCCTTGTGCGCCCACCGGGCTTTGGGCAAACGGGTTGAAGCTGGACTCCACCGCCATCACCGCCAGGATCAAGGTGGGGTCCAGCCCCAGGCGGTGGCCCACGGACCAGGCCTCCAGCACCAGCCGGCTCACCGGCTCGGGCGCCACGCGGTAGCGCTTGGACAGCCACTGCGCCACCGCCGCTTGCTGGCGCGGCAGGCTTTTGGGATCCGCGGCGGTGGCGCGTGCCACCGCGTCGGGTTCGGGCTCTGGCGTTGTTTCAGCCAATTCTTCTGGCTCACGTGCCTCCTGGCGGGCCAGCAACCAGTCCAGCGCATGCTGCTCGGCCAGCATCCGGATCTCTTCGCGGCCGCCGGCAAACAAGGCCACGCCGACCACACACAGGCCCAACAGGGCCAAGGAGTTGTGACTCACGTCCAACAAGCCCGCGCCGACATCGCGCAGGAAAACCCGGACCGATGTTGCGCAGGCATTGCCGGCAGTGCGCAAACGCGCAATTGCTGTCATGTCTGACCTTTCGTCTTGCTGCCAATAGCACTGCGTTTCGCCGATGCAGCGTTGGCAGCATCACCCGAAACACGGGGCTGATAATGGACCGTAGCTTGCAGAAGCCGTTGCCAGGCAACGGTTGCAGGCGCGGTGAGGGACTGTCTTGCGCCCAGTCCGTTCCAAGTGGCTGTGCGCGGGTTTACCCTTGAAATTCAGGGTTGGACCGATTCTAGGAAGCTCGGTAATAACCGGTCAAGTATAACAAACACTGTTTTAATGCCCAATTCGAATGATCTACTGCGATCTGCGTGACTTTGCCGCTCAGCTTGAGCGTTTGGGTGAGCTGCGACGCGTGGCCGAGCCGGTGTCGCCAAAGCTGGAGATGACAGCGCTTGCCGACCGCGTGTTGCGCGCTGCCGGGCCGGCGATCTGGTTCGAGCGGCCCACCGGCCACAGCGTGCCGGTGTTGGCCAACCTGTTTGGCACACCGCGCCGTGTGGCGCTGGGCATGGGTGCTGCCGACGTGGGCCAGCTTCGTGATATCGGCCACCTGCTGGCCAATCTGAAAGAGCCCACGCCGCCGCAGGGCCTGAAGGATGCCGGCCGGCTGGTGCAAATGGCCAAGGCGGTGTGGGCGATGAAGCCGGTGCGTCGGCGTGATGGGCCTTGCCGTGAGCTTGAGCAGTTGAGCGATCAGATCGATCTTGGCCGTTGGCCGATCCAGACCTGCTGGCCGGGCGACGCCGGGCCGCTGATCACCTGGGGCCTGGTGGTCACGCGTGGCCCGCAGACGATCCCGCGGCCGCGCCAACGCCAGAACATCGGCATCTACCGCCAGCAGGTGATCGGTCCGCGTGAAGTGATCATGCGCTGGCTGGCGCATCGCGGCGGTGCGCTGGATTTTCGCGACTTTGCCAAGGCCAACCCGGGTCAACCATTTCCGATCGCGGTGGCCTTGGGTGCCGATCCGGCCACGATGCTGGGTGCCGTGACCCCCGTGCCCGACAGCTTGTCGGAGTACCAGTTTGCCGGCCTGCTGCGTGGCAGCGCCACCGAGTTGGTGGACTGCTCGGTGGGCGAGGCCGGGCGCTGGCTGCAGGTGCCGGCCAGCGCCGAGATCGTGCTGGAGGGCCACATCCCCACTGCCGAGCCCGGCTTCGAGGGCCGCAGCGAACACGGTGTGCCGGTCAAGGCGATAGGCGGTTATCTGCATGCACTGGAAGGCCCGTACGGCGACCACACCGGCTACTACAACGAGCAGGACTGGTTTCCGGTGTTGCGCATCAACCGGCTGACACACCGGCGCGATCCGGTCTACCACTCCACCTACACCGGCAAGCCGCCGGACGAGCCGGCTGTGTTGGGCGTGGCGCTGAACGAGGTGTTTGTGCCGATCCTGCAAAAGCAGTTTCCGGAGATCGTCGACTTTTACCTGCCGCCCGAAGGCTGCAGCTACCGGTTGGCGGTGATCTCCATCAAAAAAAGCTACCCCGGCCATGCCAAGCGTTTGATGTTCGGGCTGTGGAGCTTTTTGCGCCAGTTCATGTACACCAAGTTCATCATCGTCACCGACGACGATGTGGACATCCGGCATTGGCCCGATGTGGTGTGGGCCATCACCACCCGCATGGACCCGGTGCGCGACACCACGTTGGTGGAGCACACGCCCATCGACTACCTCGACTTCGCCTCACCCACCAGCGGCCTGGGCGGCAAGATGGGCCTGGACGCCACGAACAAGTGGCCGGCCGAAACCGCCCGCGAATGGGGCCGCACGATCGCCATGTCGCCCGAGGTTACGCAGCGGGCCGAGACCCTGTACGACACGATCCTGCGCA
>JANOBL010000079.1:0-2573 GCA_031411635.1 Betaproteobacteria bacterium | reverse complement strand
CGCCGACGCGCCGGTGATGAAACCTTGTGAGGCCAAGGCCCGCACCCCCGCCAGCAGCGGCACGCTGGCCCAATCGAGCTGGATCTCGCACTTGGCGCCCTTGGCCATCTCCAGCGCATGGCCGGCCAGGCCAAAGCCGGTTACGTCGGTGATCGCATGCACGCCGGGCAGCTCGGCCAGGTCCGGCCCCGGGGTGTTGAGCTGGGTGGTCACCGCGATCATCTGGGCGTAGCCGGCATCGCCCAACTCACCCTTTTTCAAGGCTGCGCTCATCACGCCCACGCCCAGCGGTTTGCCCAGCACCAGCACGTCGCCCGGCTTTGCATCGGCATTGCGCTTGACACGTTTCGGGTGCACCAGGCCCAGCGCCACCAGGCCGTAGATCGCCTCGACCGAATCGATGGTGTGGCCACCGGCAATCGGGATGCCCGCCGCCCGGCAGACCGACGCGCCACCCTCCAGGATGCGGCCTATCGTGGTGGTGGACAGCACGTTGATCGGCATGCCCACCAGCGCCAGCGCCAGGATGGGCCGGCCGCCCATCGCGTAGACATCGCTGATCGCGTTGGTGGCGGCGATGCGGCCAAAGTCCAGCGGGTCATCGACGATGGGCATGAAAAAATCGGTGGTGGCGATCAGCGCCTGCTCGTCGTTGAGCTGGTACACCGCCGCGTCGTCGGCGGTCTCGATGCCCACCAGCAGTTCCTTCGGGATCGGCATCGCCGCCGTGCCCTTGAGGATCTCCGACAGCACGCCGGGCGCGATCTTGCAGCCGCAGCCGCCACCGTGCGAGAGCGAGGTCAGCCGGGGTTCGGTGGGCAGGGCAGGGGCGTTCATGGCGGGCTTTCTTCAAGAGGGGCGGGTCAACAATGCGCTGACAAGCTGCTGCAGCGTGGCCTGCTCGGCGGCGGGCGAAAACAGCGCTTCGCGCTGGTCGATCTGGCGCTGCAACGCCGGCAGCATATCGGGATCGTCGCGCGCCTGTTGCAGCAAGGCCGCCAGCCCCTGGGCATCGCCGGGCGCAAAACAGCCGGCGTAATCGCTGCCCAGCAGGCCCAGGTTGCCGTCGATGCGCGATGCGATCACCGGCGTGCCGCTGCGCATCGCCTCGATCACCACATGCGCACCGCCCTCCATGCGGCTGGGGTGCACCAGCACATGGGCGGCCTGGATGCGCTGGCGGGTGGCGCTGTGCGGCAGCGCGCCCAGCCAGCGGTAATGCGGGTGGCTGCGCATCAACCCGGTGGCGGCCTGGCCCAGCGCCGGGTCCAGCGCCGCGCCGATGTGGGCAAACTGCAGGTCGTGCCGATTGGCCAGCAGCGCCACCGCGTCAAAGTAGGTGCGTGGGTCTTTTTCGTCGCGCAGGTGGCCCACCATCAGCACGTTCAAGTGGCGGTTGGTCTTGGCCAAAGGCTGGCGCCGGGCACAGGACTGCAGCACCACCTGGCAGCGCGGCCGCAAAGCCACCGGCAATCGCTGCGCACCCAGTGCGTTGAGCACCACCAGCACATCGGCGGCGGCCAGCGACTGTTGTGCGGACGGGTCGGTGTCGATGTCGCGGTACAGGTCGGTGCCGGTCAGCACCAGCAGCAGCGGCCGCCGCGCCCCGCTGCTGCGCCAGGCCGCCACCGACGCAGCAGAGCGCCGGGCGTGCAGCGCGATCATCAGCGCGGGCGCTGGGCCGGCAGCGGCATCAGCCCCGGGCCAGCGGTTGGTCAACTGCACACGGTATGCTGGCTGCAGCATCCGTGCCCAGCGCTGCGCGGTTTGCCAATTGCCGTTGTTGGCATCGGCCAGCGCGGGTGTCACGATCACGATGGAGTCTTGATGCACGAGCCGAGCGTAACGCCAACCAGCGCCGATGCCGCTGCGGCGCGCCAGGGCGGCCGGCAGGCACTGGCGGCCGCGCTGCAGGCCAGCCGGCAGGACACGCTGGCCACGTTTGCGGCTTTCGCCCAGGCCTTGCCCGGTTTGGTGGTGCCGAAGCGCAGCGACCTGAACCCGCCGCTGTGGGAGCTGGGCCACATCGGCTGGTTCCAGGCTTTCTGGCTGGCGCGTTACCCGGCCTGGCGGCTGGGCCTGCGGGCCGATCCCGAGCTGCCACGCCGCGCTGCACCACGCGCGTATCTCCATGTGGATGCCGATGCGCTGTACAACTCCAGCCTCGTGCCGCAGGCCAGCCGCTGGGCCTTGCCGCTGCCCGATGCCGATGGCACCCGGGCCGATCTTGCGGCGCAGCTCGCTGGCACGCTGGCGCTGTTGGTGGACGACGTGGACGAAACCGACGACGACGCGATGTACTTTTTCCGCCTGGTGCTGCACCACGAGGACATGCACCACGAGGCCGCGCTGTACATGGCGCAGGCGCTGGGCATCGCTATCACCGATGCACGCTGGCAGCCCCGGCCGCTGCCGGCACCACCCGCCGCGCTGCAGTTCGAGCCGGGCCACTGGCAACTGGGCAGCGCGCCCGGCCCCGGTTTTGCATTCGACAACGAGCTGGGTGCGCACCCGGTGGCGCTGGGCGAAACCACGATCGACGCCCAGGCCCTGCGCTGGGCCGATTACCTGCC
>JANOBL010000078.1:0-4510 GCA_031411635.1 Betaproteobacteria bacterium | reverse complement strand
CATCACCACCAAGGCGCTGTACGAGCTGCAGCGCACCGGTGGGCGCTATGCGCTGGTGACGATGTGCATCGGCGGCGGCCAGGGCATTGCAGCGGTCTTCGAGCGCTGCTGATCAGAGCACCACGCCAAAGGCCTCGGTGAAGGCCGGCTGGGCATAACTGTCGGCCGCATAGGCAAAGCCCTTGTCGCCCCAGCCCAGGCCCCAGCTCTTGCGCACGATGAAGCGGCCGTTGATGTAGCCCACCAGCGCCACGCAGTGCCCACCCTGGGTGCTGGCGGCGTCGTAGGTGTCGAGCTTGCCCTTGGTGGCCGTGGCGCTCATGAACGGGGCGTCCACATCCAGCCGGGTCAGGATCGGGCCCTTGGTGGCCAGCCAGTTGCGCCAGGCGGCCAGATCCCGGCCCAGGTTGAAGTAGCTGGCAATGCGCAACTGCGCGGCGGTGGCGTAAAACGCATTGGCGCTGCTGGTCACCATCTGCGCGCTGCCACCCAGCTTGAACGGCAGCGCCTTGTCGGTGACCACGCCAAACTTTTGCGCAATGCCCAGCGCGGCGGTCAGCCAGGTGCCGTCGCTCTCGATGAAGCTGGTGGGCCGGGTGGTGTAGCCATCGGTCTCCTTGGACGCCATCCACACGTAGCGCGGCGACAGCGGCTCGTTTTGCGCCAGCCGGCCGGCCTTGACAAAATGCCAGCGCAGCACGCCTTCGGCCGTGCCCCAACCCACGCAGGAGCCGGAGTTGCCCTGGTCACCCACCTTCCACCAGGCGGCGCGCAAATCCACCTGCAGCGCGGCAGAGGCACCGGCGCCGGTCACCTTGGCGCTGTGCAGGCCTGCGGCGGCGGCGGTTTCCAGCGTCCAGTTTTTTTCGGGTTTGGGCGAAGGCAGGCAGTTCAGGATGTAGGGCGATGCGGTGTTGCGCTTGCGGGCGGCCATGCGGTGTCTCCTCGGTGGTTGCTGTTGAGAGGCCACGGTATACCGCGATTTCAGCCGACTGGACAGCGCGGCCGGTTAAGCTGGCTGCATCGCAACACAGGAGTAAAAGCATGGACATCCAGACCGTCGGGGTGATTGGCGCAGGCACGATGGGCAACGGCATCGCGCAGGCCTGCGCAGTGCGTGGCATCGATGTGGTGATGGTGGATATCGACGCCGCTGCAGTGGCGCGCGGCCAGGCCACTGTCGCCACCAGCCTGGATCGGCTGGTCAAGAAAGACAAGCTGGCAGCGGCCGATGCCGCCGCCGCCTTGGCCCGCATCCAGGGCAGCACCACCTATGACGCGCTGCTGCCGGCGCAGCTTGTGATCGAGGCCGCGACCGAGAACGAAGGCCTGAAACGCAAGATCCTGGCCCAGCTTGATGCCTTGCTGCCGGCCGAGACGCTGGTGGCCACCAACACCAGCTCGATCTCGATCACCCAGTTGGCGGCCGCCACGCAGCGGCCCGACCGGTTCATCGGCATGCACTTTTTCAACCCGGTGCCGATGATGGCGCTGGTGGAGGTGATCCGGGGCCTGCAGACCAGCGATGCCACCCACGCGGCGGTGCGCGACCTGGCGCTGCGCCTGGGCAAGACCCCGATCACCGTGAAAAACGCACCCGGCTTCGTCGTCAACCGCATCCTGGTGCCGATGATCAATGAGGCGTTTTTTGTGCTGGCCGAGGGCCTGGCCAGCGCCGAAGACATCGACGCCGGCATGAAGCTGGGCTGCAACCAGCCGATCGGTCCGCTGGCGCTGGCCGACATGATCGGGCTGGACGTGTGCCTGGCGGTGATGAATGTTTATGTCGAGCAGTACGCCGACAGCAAGTACCGGCCCTCCCCGCTGCTCAAGGAGATGGTGGCCGCCGGCTGGCTGGGCCGCAAGACCGGCCGCGGCGTCTACCGCTACTGAACCTGGCCCGGCCCACCCGGCAGCGGGTGGCGCAGCATGTGCAGCGCCAGCAGCGCGGCGTCGTAATCGTGTGCTGCCAGTGGCTGTGCCACGCTTTGCAGCGCCGCATCGCCATAGGCCGCGCGCAGCGTGGGCTGGATCTCGCGCAGCCGCTGGGTGGCGCTGAAATCAGCGCTGCGCAGCAGGCCGATCAGCCCGTCCACCGCCGCTTGCAGCGTTGCCGGGTCCGGCGCAGCCGCTGCGCTTGCCTGTGCCGGGTCGGGCCGATGCGGCTGATGCGCCAGGTAGTCCGTGATGCCTTGCACCAGGCCCGCCAGCGCCTCTTGCAGCGCCGGCACATCCACCGCCAGCAAGGCCCGCACAGCCGGCGTGGGCGGGCTGCCGTCGGCCAGCGCGGCGTTGTCCAGCACCTGTTCCAGCGCGCCGGCCTGGCCCCCCAGGCCGGTGGCGCCAATAGCGCCGCAGGCGCCGCGCAACGAGTGCAGCAGTTGCCGGGCCTGGCCCCAGCGCCGCGCCGGCAGGCTGGTTTCCAGCGCCCCAAAGCCCTGGCCATAGTGCTGGGCAAACTGGCGCAGCACCCGCACAAACACCTCGTCGCGCCCCGGCAGGTACATCAGTGCGCGTGACACGGTCAGCCCGGCGATGCCGCTGGGGTGCTGGGCGGCCGTTGACGTGCGGTTGCCGGCTGCGGTGGGCGATGTTGTGGACGACACCGGCGGCGCAGGCAGCACGGCCACACCGGGGCTGGCCAACCAGCGTCCCAGCATCGCAAAGAGCTGCTCGGGATGCACCGGCTTGGGCAAATGGTCGTCCATGCCGGCGTCCAGGCAGGCCTGGCGGTCGTCGCCAAACGCGTTGGCGGTCATCGCCAGGATGGGGGTGCGGGCATGGTGCGGCATGCGGCGCAAGGCCCGTGCAGCGTCCAGCCCATCCACCTCGGGCATCTGCATGTCCATCAGCACCAGGTCATAGTGGTGATGGCTGGCCAGCGTGATCGCCTGTGCGCCGTCGGCCGCCACATCCACCACCAGCCCGGCATGGCGCAGCAGCTCGCTGGCCACCTGCTGGTTGATCAGGTTGTCTTCGGCCAGCAGCACCCGGGCGCTGGCATGGTGTTGGCGCAGAAGCTGCTCGGGGTCCGGCGGCGCCGGCTGGTCCTGCAGCGGCATGGGCGCCGGCACCAGGCCATCGGCCACCAACACCCGCTCAAAGCGGGCGGTGAACCAAAAGCTGCTGCCCTGGCCAGGCCGGCTGTGCACGCCCACCTCGCCGCCCATCAATTGCGCCAGCCGCCGGGTGATGGCCAGGCCCAGGCCGGTGCCGCCATAGCGCCGGCTGGCCGAGCTGTCGGCCTGCTCGAAGGCATTGAACAGGTTGGCCAGCTTGTCGCCGGGGATGCCCACGCCGCTGTCCTGCACCGAAAAGCGCAGCCACAGTGCATCGTCGGTGCAACGCTCCACATCGCAGTGCAGGCTGATGCTGCCGTGGTCGGTGAACTTCACCGCATTGCTCATCAGGTTCAGCAAGGCCTGCGACAAGCGTGTGGGGTCACCCCGCAGCAGCTTGGGCAGCTCGGCGGTGTGCCGCTGCAACACCAGGCCTTTGCTGCGCACCTGGTCGGCCACCAGCGCACACACCCGGGTCAGCACCGCCTCGGGCGGAAAGTCGGTGGCCGTCAAACCCAGCTTGCCGGATTCGATCTTGCTCAGGTCCAGCACATCGTTGATCACGTCCAGCAAATGGTGCGCGGCCTCTGAAACCTTGCCCAGCCGCTCGGCGGCGATGGCGTCGGGCTGGTCGCGGCGCATCAAGTGGGTCAGCCCGATGATCGCGTTCATCGGCGTGCGGATCTCGTGGCTCATGTTGGCCAGAAACGCACTCTTGGCGCGGTTGGCGGCTTCGGCGCGGTCGCGTGCGCCGGTGAGTTGCTCGTTCAGGCTTTGCAGCCGCAACCCGGCCTGCTTCAGCTCGGAGATGTCGGACACCAGCACAAACACACCCGCCACCTGTGCACCCTGGTGGTCGGGCATGTAGTGGATCCAGACATGCCGCACCACCCCGCCCGGGCCGGGGGCCGGGTACTCAAAATTGCGCGCCTGCCCGGCCAGCGCCGCAGCAAACGCCGGCTCGCCGGGATCGGTCAGCGGATCACCGATGACTTGCCTGCGGGTCAGCCCCAGCAGATCCCGGCCCTGGCCGATCCACTGGCGGTAGGCCCGGTTGGCAAAGCGCAGCACCCGCCGGTTGTCCCAGTAGCACACCATGTCGGGCAGGTTGTCGGCAATCGAGCGCAAAAAATGCTCGCTCTCGGTGCGCGCAATCACCGCCTGGCGCAACTCGGCGGTGCGCTCGGCCACTTCGTCTTCCAGGTGCTGCTGGTTTTCGGCCAGCTCGGCCTTGATGCGCCGGCGCTCGGTGATGTCCTCCACCAGCGACACATAGTGCTGCGGCTGGCCCTGGGCATCACGCACCACGGTGCTGGTGCGCGCCACCCACACCTGGCTGCCATCGCGCCGCAGGTAGCGCTTTTCCACGGTGACCGCCGGCCGGCGGCCGTCCAGCACCTGGCGCAGTTGGGCCCAGTCCTGGGACAGGTCATCGGCATGCGTCAGAGCCC
>JANOBL010000077.1:0-7124 GCA_031411635.1 Betaproteobacteria bacterium | reverse complement strand
AGTCGGCCGTCTCCGGCCGGCTTCGGGGGACACGTAGGCAGCCGGTCACCCGGTGGCCTCGGCCTCGCGCCTACCCAAGAACGTCCAGCGCCAAATTGAACTGTTGATCTACTCATTAGACCTATTGACCAAAAACAACGGCGGCCAGCATTCGGTTGGTCCCAGTCTCAGGTGCTCTCGCGCACAACGATCGAATAGCCCAGGTCCACCGACGCAACCGGCACCGCCTCGCCACGCATCAGGCTCAGCAGCATCTGCGCGGCGGCCTGGCCGATCTCGGCGCGTGGCGTGCGCACGGTGGTCAGCGGCGGGATCATCAGGTCGCTGCCGGTCAGGTCGTTGAAGCCGGCCACCGCCACCCGGCGTGGCACGGCGATGCGCAGGCGCGCGGCGGCCAGCAGCGCACCCTGGGCCAGATCGTCATTGCAGAAGAAGATCGCATCCACGGCAGGCTTCTGGCCGACGATCTGCTCGAACATGCGGCCGCCCAGCGCCAGCGACGACGGCGATGGGTTCAACCACTCCAGCCTTGCATCGTGCAGCCCGGCCGCGGCCAGTTCACGCCGCCAGCCGTCCAGCCGCTGCAAGGTGCGTGGGTCGAGTTGCGAGGCCGCAAACGCGATCCGGCGGTAGCCGCGGTCCAGCAGGTGTCGGGTCATCGATGATGCGGCGTCGGCCTGCTGCAAACCGACGCTGTAGACCCCGGCGGCACTGCTGGTTTCCATCAAGTGCACACAGGGCACCTCGCAGTGGGCTATCAGTGCCTGGGTGGTGGCATTGCGGTCCAGGCCGGTGACCATCAGGCCGGCCGGCCGGTGCATCAATTGCTCGCGCAGTAGCTGCTCCTCCTCGTTGGCGTCGTAGTGGGTGACGCCGATCAAGGCCTGGTAGCCGGCGCCGCGCAGCACACGCTGCACGGCTTCCAGCAGATCGACGAACAAGGCGTTGGACAGCATCGGGATCAGCACCGCCACATGCGTGCTGCGGTGCGAGGCCAGCGCCCGGGCCGCCGGGTCGGGCACATAACCCAGCTTGCGCGCGGCCGCCTGCGCACGCTCGGCCAAAACCGGATCCACCGCCCGCTCACCACGCAAGGCACGCGACACGGTGATCGGGCTGACACCGGCCGCCAAGGCCACATCGGCCAGGGTGACACGCCCGGTGGCCCGCGGCCGACGTGGTGTAACGCTCATGATCCTAGGGTAACTACTGAGTTCATCATTCGCATTCTGGCTTAGGATAGCGCTATCCCACAAGTTGCAAAACAACTCACTTTTTGCCGCCTCAGGTTGAATCTACCCATAGACAACCGGGCGTGTCGCCAACCCCATAAATCAGGACAGCGCAATCCATGTTGCAAAACTCAGTCATCTTCATGGGCGTCTCGGGCTGTGGCAAATCCAGTCTGGCCGCCGCCGTGGCCCAGGACCAGGCTGCCCCGCTGGTCGAGGGCGACGAGTTTCACAGCGCGTCCAACGTGGACAAGATGAGCCGCGGCATCGCCTTGACCGACCAGGACCGCGATGGCTGGCTGCTGGCACTGGAGGCGCAGTTGCGGGCTGCCGATGGCGCAGCCGCTGGCGTGGTGCTCACCTGCTCGGCGTTGAAGCACAGCTACCGCCAGCGCCTGCGCGCAGCAGCACCGGGGCTGCGCTTCGTTTTTCTGGACATCCCGCGCGACGCGGCGATGGCCCGGGTATCCAGCCGGCCGTCGCACTATTTCTCGGCCGGGCTGGTGGACAGCCAGTTCAGCGCGCTGGAGCCACCCACCGGCGAGCCCGGCGTGCTGCGCGTCGATGCGCTGGCACCGCTGGCGCAGTTGCAGGCCGAGGTGGGCCGCTGGCTGCAGGGCCCGGGCTGAGCGCTTGGCCCACGCGCGTTTTTTCAATTTTCTGTCTTTTCAACTTTCCTTCACGCAACCCTTGAACGGTGCACACCGTTTATTCACCCAGGAGACTTTGATGATTTTTCAGACCCGCAGACTGATGCTGGGCGCCGCCCTGTTGCTGGCTTTGGCCGCCGCAGCGCAGGCGCAAAAGGTTTTGAAAGTGGGCATCGGCCTGTCCGACGATCACCCGCAAGGGGTGTCAGTCAAGAAGTTTGCCGAGCTGCTGAGCCAGAAGTCCGGCGGCAAGCTCACCGCCAAGCTGTATGCCAATGGCACGCTGGGCAACGATGTCAGCATGATCTCGGGGCTGCGCGGCGGCACCCAGGAGATGGTGGTGCCCGACAGCTCCACGCTGGCCTCG
The DNA here is from genome assembly GCA_031411635.1 of Betaproteobacteria bacterium. Lineage (GTDB taxonomy): Bacteria > Pseudomonadota > Gammaproteobacteria > Burkholderiales > Burkholderiaceae_C > Pseudaquabacterium. Next base: position 4,875 of record JANOBL010000077.1, on the reverse strand, counting down.
ATCATCAAGGAATTTGGCGTGCTGAACCTGCCGCTGACGATCAAAAACGAGCAAGAAGCCGATGCCTTGCTGGACGGCCCCTTTGGCAAGCGGTTGCTGGACCAACTTCCCGACAAAGGCTTGATCGGGCTGGCCTTCTGGGAGAACGGCTTTCGCCATGTCACCAACAGCCGCCGCGCCATCAGCAAGGCCGAAGACATCGCCGGCCTGAAGCTGCGGGTGATCCAGAACCCGCTGTTCATCGAGACCTTTGCCGCGCTGGGCGCCAACGCCACGCCCTTGCCGTTCCCCGAGCTGTACCCGGCAATGGAGCAGAAGGCGGTTGACGGGCAAGAGAACCCGGCGGCCACGATCCTGGCCAGCAAGTTCTACGAGGTGCAAAAGCATTTGGTCACCTCGCGCCACATCTACAGCGTGTGGGTGCTGCTGTTGTCGAAGAAAACCTGGGACGGCTTTTCGGCCGACGAAAAGAAGATGGTCACGGAGGCCGCCCGCGAGGCCACGCTGTTTGAGCGCAAGACCATCCGCGAGTTTGGCGACAAGGCGCTGGGTGAGTTGAAAAAGCAAGGCATGCAGGTGACCGAGCTGCCGGCCGCCGAGCAGGCCAAGATGAGCGAGAAGCTCAAGCCCGTGGTGGCCAAGTTCAGCAAGGAGTTTGGCGAAACCGCCGCCAAGGAGATGTTCGCCGAGCTGGAGCGCCTGCGCGCGAAGAAGTAAGCGCACGACCGACGCTCTGCCTTGGAGGCCTGCCGCGGGCCAGTGCGGTTGGCGACGGCCGCTCCGCGCCAAATCAGCTAAGCTGCAAAGCTGGTCTGGTCGCCAAGGATGGTCCGAAATGAAGATGAACGTGCAGGAAGCCAAGGCCCAGTTGTCGCGGCTGTTGGATGCCGCGATGATGGGTGACGAGGTCATCATCGCCAAAGCCGGCAAGCCCTGCGTGCGGCTGGTACCGGTGGAACTGCCGGCCCGTCAGCCCGGCTCGGCCAAGGGCCGGGCGGCGCTGACCGACGCGTTTTTCGACCCGCTGCCGGAAGACGAGTTGAGCGCCTGGGATGGCCGCTAAGCCCTTGCCGCGCCGACCGAGTGGCAGTGCCAGCAGTGCTGGCAAGCCCGTCAAGCCCACAGCAGCAAGTGCCAGGCCGCTGCTGCTCGATACCCATGCCTTGCTGTGGTGGCTGCTGGACAGCCCGAGGCTGAGCCCGGTTGCCCGCGAAGCCATCTCGGCGCCCGGGCAACGGGTGCTGGTCGGCGCGGCCAGCGCCTGGGAGCTGGGCACCAAATACCGCATCGGCAAACTGCCTGAGGCGCAGGACATCGTCGACAACCTGGTGTCCTACCTGCGCAAGCAGCGCTTTGAAGCGCTGCCCATCACCATCGAGCACGCGCTGGCGGCCGGCCAGTTGCCGGGCCCGCATCTCGACCCGTTTGACCGCATGCTGATGGCGCAGGCGCAGATCGAGCGCGCCGATGTGGTGACGATCGACCCCGTGTTCAGGGACTACGGCGTGGCGGTGGTTTGGTAGGCGCCCGGCCTGGCTGAACTTTTGCTGTCGGTCTGAAGACGCTGCGGCTGGCCCGCGCAAGCCAGCACGGGATGTGCTGACAGCGCCCCAACAGCCTCCCCTGGCATCGCCCTTGCATACAAGCTGAGCAAACATCGCTAGCATGCACCAACACGCGGCATGACCCTTCAACACGCACCAGGAGTTGTCCGATGGCCCTGAATCGGGGCAACGCCGGTCCACCGGCCCGCAGCCGTGCGCTGGCCGCACCTCAGGCGCCGGCCGAGCCAGGCACGGCCGACGCCAGCCGGCCGAATCAGATTGCCGACCGGGTGGTGGATGCCATCCTGGCCGGCCGGCTGGCACCGGGCCAGCGGCTGGGTGAACAATCGCTGGCCGATCTGTTTGGCGTCAGCCGCACCTTGGTGCGCGAGGCGATGGCGCGGCTGTCGGCACGTGGCATGGTGGAGGTCAACGCCCGGCGCGGCTGGTTTGTGGTGCAGCCCTCGCTGGAAGAAGCGCGTGAGGCCTTTGGCGCCCGGCTGGCGCTGGAAACCGGCCTGCTGCACGGTTTGACCGGCCCGCTGCCGCGCCCGGCGCTCAAACGTTTGAAATCACATGTTGCCGACGAGTTGGCCGCGATCCGCGCCGGTGATGCCGGCGAGCGAAGCTGGCTGCTGGGTGACTTTCATGTCTGCCTGGCCGAATGCGCGGGCAACTCGCTGCTGGCCGACATCGTCAAAGACCTGACCGCGCGCACCACCTTGATCGCCACGCTCTACCAAAGCACGCATGCGGCCGGTGAATCGAATGCCGAGCATGGCCTGATCGTCGCCGCGCTGGAGGCGGGTGACCTGCCGCTGGCGATCAGCCGGCTGCGCGCCCACATCGGCGGTGTGTCCGATCACCTGGGCCAGCAAACCACCGCAGACGACCCGCTGGCGCCGCTGCGCGCCGCGCTGACGCCGCTCAAATCAAACGCCATGCCAGCGGCCACACCAGCGGCCGCGCCGGCCACCGCGCCCAGCGGCGACAGCCCAAACCGCCGCGCCCCGCGCAAGCGGCTGTTCACCGATCTGATCCCCCCCACCCCCGCTGTCAAACCCTCACCGGAGAACTGAACCATGCAACGTCGCCCCACTCTTTTGCTGGCCCTGTGCAGCGCCCTCACCGCACTGGCACTGGGCAGCGCCGCCCAGGCCCAAACCGCGCTGGACGAGGTGATGGCCAAGAAGCAGATCAACATCGCGATCCCGACCGACTTTCCGCCGTATGGCTTTGTCTCCACCGATTTGAAGCCGCAGGGCCTGGACATCGACATGGCCAACCTGATAGCCGCCAAGCTGGGCGTCAAGGTGGAGCTGGTGCCGGTGACCAGCGCCAACCGCATCGCCTATCTGCAAACCAAGAAGGCGGACCTGGTGATCTCCACCTTGGGCAAAAACGCCGAGCGCGAGAAGGTGATCGATTTCACCGCCGCTTACTCACCGTTTTTCCAGGCGGTGTTTGCGGCCAAGTCGCTGGCTGTCAAAAATGCGGCCGATCTGGCCGGCAAGAGCGTGGGCGTAACCCGGGGCGCGATCGAGGATCTGGAGCTGACCAAGATCGCGCCGGCATCGGCCGATGTCAAACGCTTCGAGGACAACAACGCCACCGTCTCGGCCTTTGTCTCGGGCCAGGTGCAGGTGATTGCCACCGGTGCGCAAGTGGCCGGCAACATGATGGTGCGCAACCCGCAAATGGGCACCGAGTACAAGTTTGTGCTGAAGGATTCGCCCAACTACATCGGTGTCAACAAGGGCGAGGACAAGCTGCGCAGCAAGGTCAACGAGATCGTTGCGGCGGCCAAGGCAGCGGGCGACCTGGACAAGCTGGCCCAGAAATGGCTAGGCCGTCCGGCAGGCGATCTGCCGAACTGAGCCCACCCCCGTAGCGCCTGCGGCGTCCTTGCAGGCCACGCAGGGCCAGAGGCCCTGCTCCTCGGCAGGCACAAACGGCACGCCGTTTGTGTCCGGCCTCAGGCCCCTCAAGGAGGCCGCGCCAGTGGACCGGCATAGCCGGTTCCACGGCCCGTGCTGGATCAAAGACACGACTTTCGACAACAAGGCTTGCGCATGATCCAACTTGATTTCATGGCGGTGCTGCAGCAGTGGCCCGCGCTGCTGCGCGGAGCCGGCTTCACATTGGCGTTGAGCGCGGCGTCGGCCGTGGTGGGCGTCAGCCTGGGCATTGCCTGCGGCTGGACCCGCGCCAATGGGCCGCGCTGGGCCTCGGCGATTGCGGCGGCCTATATCGAGCTGATCCGCAACACACCGTTCATCGTGCAGTTGTTCTTTGTGTTCTTTGGCCTGCCCAGCCTGGGGGTCAAGCTCACGCCCGAGGTGGCATCGATCATCGCGATGGTGCTCAACCTGGGCGCCTATGCGGCCGAGATCGTGCGCGCCGGCATCGACGGCACACCCAAGGGCCAGTTCGAGGCGGCGCGCAGCCTGGCGATGACCGAGGCGCAGGTGTTCATCCGCGTGGTGTTGCCACCGTCGCTGGGCCGGGTGTGGCCGGCGCTGGTCAGCCAGATCGTGATCGTGATGCTGGGCTCGGCGGTGTGTGGCCAGATATCGGCCCAAGAGCTGAGTTACGCGGCCAACCTGATCCAGAGCCGCAACTTCCGCGCGTTTGAGGCCTACATCATCGTCACCGCGATCTACCTGGGCCTGTCGGTGATCGTGCGGCAATTCTTGAACTGGATGGGCCCACGCTGGATCTTTGGCCGGCTGCCCAACGCCGCCGCCGGGCGCTAAGACAGACAAGACAGACAAGGGGATCGCGATGGTCGATTTTTCACTCTGGGACATTTTGCGCAACCTGCTGCTGGCCGCGCGCTGGACCGTCAGCCTGTCGCTGATCGCCTTCATCGGCGGTGGGCTGGTGGGGCTGGGGCTGCTGATGGCGCGGCTGGCGCAGGTGCCCGGCGCGCAGCGCGGTGTGTCGGCTTATGTGCAGTTGTTTCAAGGCACACCGCTGCTGATGCAGTTGTTCCTGGCCTACTTTGGCCTGGCGATGCTGGGGCTCAATGTCTCGGCCTGGGTGGCGGCCGGCCTGGCGCTGACGCTGTACACCAGCGCCTTCCTGACGGAGATCTGGCGCGGCTGTTTCAATGCCATCGCCAAAGGCCAATGGGAGGCCGCCGACAGCCTGGCGCTGTCGTTCACCGAGAAGATGCGCTATGTGGTGGGCCCGCAGGCGCTGCGCATTGCGGTGCCGCCCACGGTGGGCTTTTTGGTGCAGGTGATCAAGGGCACGGCGTTGGCCTCGGTGATCGGCTTCATCGAGCTGACCAAGGCCGGCACGATGATCACCAACGCCACCTTCCGGC
>JANOBL010000076.1:0-4690 GCA_031411635.1 Betaproteobacteria bacterium | reverse complement strand
CGTGCTGGTGGTCTACCTGCCGCACACCGATCCGCTGGGTGCGCTGGACGTGGCCGAGCGCATCCGCGAGCGGGTGGCCGGGCTGGCGCTGTTGTGGCAGGGCGCGCGGGTGCGGGCCACCGTCAGCGTGGGCGTGGCCGGCATCGGTGCCAGCCATGCCGGGCTGGATGCGGTGATCGCCGACGCCGGCATGGCGCTGCGCGAGGCCAAGAGCGCCGGCCGCAACTGCGTGCGTTCGGCGCCGATCCCGCCCAAGCGCGACCCGGCGCCGGCCCGCTCGGCGGGTAGACCGGGCGCGCGGGTCACAGCCCCAGCCGCAAAGGCTGGGCGCGACCGGTCATCTCCAGGTAACCCAGGCCGCGGCGAGAGCCGCTGCTGTCCAGCAATTCGGTCAGGCCTTCCCAGTACACCGTGCCGGTGCTGGCGCGGCTGTCGAGTTCCTGCGCGTCCAGCAGCGAGCGCAACTCGAAGCTGCCGACCGGGGTCTGCAGGCGCCAGTGCACCGGGTAGCGGGCACCGGTGTCGGGGCTGGTCCAGGTGCGCAGCGCGGTGAACCGCAGCTCGTCGGGTGAAAAGTTGCGCACCGCGCCGTTGGCCGGCCGGTGGCTGCCACCGGCCCAGACCACGCCGTCATCGGCGTTGCGCAGGCGGAAGGCGGTCAGCGCGCCGCCGTCGGCCAGGTTGATGCCGATCCAGTCCCAGCCGGTGGCGCCGGGCGCCAGCAGTTCGTCGCTCCATTCATGGTCCAGCCAGCCCCGGCCGCTGAGGGCTTGTGCCTTGCCACCCAGCACCAGGCGGGCCGTCACCGCCAGTTGCGGCTGGGTGTAGTAGTGGCTGGCCTGGCTGGGCAGCGGCCCTTTGCGTGAATGGCCGGCCTCACCCTGCAGCAGCAGCGGCTGGGTGGGTTGCAATTGCAGGTCCAGCGTGAACCCGGCCTCGGGCGCGGCCAGCAGGGCCCGGTAGGCGCCATCGGCGGCCCGCTGCAAGGCCCAGCGGCCCAGTGACAGCGCGGTGTCGGCGCGCAGCGCATGGGCCTCGACCAAGGCCTCGTCGCCCGACCAGCGGCTGATGCGCTGGGCATGGTGGTGGCGGCCGGCGGTGATGTCGCTGACCGCGGCATGGGCAAACAGCAACTGCCGGGGCGCAAAACGGCCTGGCGGCGCACTGCCGGGTGCATCCACCAAGCCGGTGCGGCTGCGAAAAAACGTCAGTTGGAAGCCAAACAATGCCTCGCCCGCAGCCTGCAGCCAGCCGGTGGCGTACCACCACTCGATGCGCGCACCGGGGTGTGCACCGTGGTCGCGTGGAAACACCAGCCGCCGGTCGGCGCGCACGCTGTCTTCATCGGTGGTGGCCAGCGGCTTGGCCGCCAGCGCCGCAGCCCCCGCCGCCAGCGCGGCCTGCAGCCAGGCGCGGCGCGCCGGGCTCACCAATCCTCCTTGACCGCCAGCACGGCAGCATGGCCAGCGGCGCGGCGGGCGCTCCACAGCGCGGTGCTGATGCCGGCTGCCAACACCGCCGCCGCCAGCCAGGCCAGCCGCGCCACCGGCAATTGCAGCGGCATGGTCCAGTGAAAACTCTGCGGGTTCACCACAAACACCAGCACCACCGCCATCGCCAGCCCCAGCAGCAGGCCGATCAGCACGCCGGCCACCAGCCAGGCCGCCGCCTCGGCACCCACCAGCGCGATCACCTGGCGGCGTGTCAGCCCCAGGTGGGCGAGCAGGCCAAACTCCTTGCGCCGCGCCATCACCTGGGCCGACAAACTGGCCGCCACACCCACCAGGCCCACGCTGATCGCCACCACTTGCAGGTAGACGGTGACCGCAAAACTGCGGTCGAAGATGCGCAGCGATAGCTGCCGCAAGGTGCTGGTGCTGGCGGTCTCCAGCGGCAGATCGGGCCCGGCGCTGCGCTGCAGCGCGGCGTCCACATCGGCCGCAACGGCGCCCGGCGCCAGCCACAGCGCCAGATCGTTGACGCGGCTGTCGCCGGTCAGGCGCTGGTAATCGGCGCTGTCCATCACCACCGCGCCAAACTGACGTGCGTAATCGCGCCAGATGGCGCGAATGCGCACCGCTGTGCCAGCACTGCCGGCCCCCGGGATCGGCAGCGTCACCGAGTCGCCCACCCGCCAGCCGTACAGCGCGGCGGCGGGCTCGCTGGCAAAAACCGCCAGCTCACCCGGCGTGGCCGGCAGCACCGCGCCCAGCATTGGCAGCGCGGTGGTGGCATCGCTGCCCAAGGATCGCACTTGCAAGGTCAGCGCCGGTTGCTGCGGCCGCAGTTGCAGCAGCACCTGGCGTGATGTGGCCACCCGTGCCACCCCGGGCAGCGTGGCAACGCGGGCGACAAATTCCGGCGGCAGAAACACTTGCTCGCCCGACGCCACGCCGCTGCCACTGCGCAAATACAGGTCTGCCGGCAAGGCGCTGTCCAGCCAATCGGCCACCGCACTGCGAAAACTGGCCACCATCACCGTGATCGCCACCGACAGCGCCAGGCTGGCCACCACGCCGGCCACCGTGGCGCTGGCGGTCTGGCGCGCAAACCGGGCCCGGCGCAGCGCCAGCAGCAGCACCGGCTGGTGGGTTTGCAGACGGCTGGCCAGCAGCGCCTGCACGGTGGCCGGCACCAGCACCACACCGCCGGCCAGCAGCGCGGCCACCGCCGCATAGGCGGCCAGTGGCAGGCCGGCCACTGGCGGCAGCAGCGCCAGCAAACCACCACCGGCCAGCAGCGCCAGGCCCGGCCAGACCGGCACACGGCCCATGTCCTGGCCGCCCAGGCCTTTCAGCGCCAGCGCGGGTGACAGCGCTTCGGCTTGCCGCGCCGGCCACCAGGCGCCCAGCACGGCCGCCATCACGCCCAGCCCGGCGCAGGCGGCCAAGGGCCCCACCGGCCAGGCCAGCGCCGGGGCGCCACCGGCAAAGTAGCCACCGCCCAGGTCCCCGCCCAGCAGCCGCAGCGCCAGCGCGGCCAGCCCGGCACCGGCCGCCAGCCCCAGTGCGCTGCCCAGCACGCCGACCACCACGCTCTCGGCCAGCACCAGCCGGCGCCGGTCTTGCGCGGCCAGGCCCAGCACACCCAGCAGCGCCAGTGCCGGGGTGCGCTGGGCCACCGACAGCGACACCACCGAATAGACCAGGAACCCGCCCACCAGCAGCGCCACCAGCGCCAGCACGCCCAGGTTGACCCGGTAGGCACGCGACAGGTTGGAAATGCGCTGCAGCGCATCGTCGGCCGCCGCCCAGCGCACGCCGGTGGGCAGCGCGGCGCTGCGGGTGAAGCCGGCTTGCCAGTCCGCCGGGTCCACCCCGGGCAGCAGCCGAAGATCGAGCCGGCTCAAGCGGCCGGCTTTGCCAAAGCGGGCCTGCGCGGCGGCGATGTCGATCACCACCAACGGCGCACCACCCGCCGCCACGGTGCCGGCCACACGCAGCGTTTGCCAGCCCGTGGCCGATTGCAGCACCAGGTTGGCACCGGCTTGCACCGCCAGCGCCGCCAGCGCGGCGGGGTTGAGGTAGGCCGCATCGGGGTCGAAAAGACTGTTGGCGCTGGCGCCAGGTGCCGCCGAGCTTGCTTTGGCCGGGTTGGGCATCAGGCCCGGGGCGATGTTGGCCACTTTCAGCGCATCCACCCCAATCACGCGCAGCGCCACGCGGGGCGCCGGCCCTGACGGCGTGGACTCGGCGCGCCGACCCTGGGTGTTGATCTCCAGCACCGGGCTGACCAGCGCCACCGCCGGGTCCAGCACCAGCCTGGCGTACAGCGCATCGTCAAAACCATCGGCACCGGTGGCGGCCAGCACCGCATCGGGCTGGCCGTTGACCGAGCGCAGTGCCTGCGAAAACTCGGCCAGCGCCGATTCGTTGATCATCTGCACCGAGCTGGCCAGCGCCGCGCCCAACGCCACCGCCAGCAGCGCCACGGCATGCCGCCAGGGGTGGTGGCGCCACTCGGGCCAGGACAGGGTCAGCAGGTGGCGCCACATCGGCCGATGTTACGGGCCGGTTGGATCGCCAACCCAGGGCGCCTCAGCCCAGGTGCTGGCCAAAAAAGCGGAAGGTCCGGTCCCAGGCGATCTGCGCCCACGCCGCGTCGTACTGGGTGATGGCGATGCGGCCCGGGCCCTGGGCGGTCTCGTTGGCAAAACCATGCTGCGCCAGGTAGCGGTGCGATACCAGCGACACACCACCGGCGCGCAGTTTTTCTTCCACCGCATCGACCCCGGCGATCGGGAACGGTGCGTCCTGCAGCGCCCAATGCGCCAGCAGCGGGGCCTTGATCGTGGCCGGGTTCAGGTAGTCGATCGGCGGGTGGCCGTACCACACCACGCCGGCATCCACGCCGGGCACCATGCCGGACGCCAGCAAGGTCAGCGCACCGCCCATGCAAAAGCCTGTGACACCCACCTTGGCGCTGCCGGTGCGCAGGTAGGCCACCGCGCCGGCCACATCCTGCGACGCCGCATCGCCAAAGTTCAGCGCCGTCATCAGGTGGTGCGCCTCCTCGGCATCGATGGTGGACTTGCCGCGGTACAAATCAGGCACCAGGGCGCGGTAGCCGGCGGCGGCCAACCGGTCGGCCACGCCGCGGATCTGCGCGTTCAGGCCCCACCACTCCTGGATGACTACCACCGCGGGGGCGCCGCTGGCCTGGGTGGGTTCGGCCAGGTAGCCTTGCACGC
>JANOBL010000075.1:0-11501 GCA_031411635.1 Betaproteobacteria bacterium | reverse complement strand
CCGCCACCACCGCCGCCAGCACCCGCTACAGCGGCCTGGGCGCCGAACTGCGACTGCGCGACGACTTGTGGCTGCAGGTGGGCCGGTCTGCGGAGAGTGGGCTCAAGGACGGCAGCACACAAAACCGGGTGACGGCCGGCATCCGCTTCGGCAGCGAGCCCTATCTGATGACGCCCGGCGCGGCCAAGTAGAGATCGAGGCCCGTTCCCCAGTAACTTGACCACTTGACGCCTTGACGGCCTGGCCCGCAGTGGCCAACATCGCGACAAAGTGTGAAGCAACAGGGAGGATCGATTGGCAGAACAAGGGCTTACGCTGGCGCCCGACGCTGGCGGGTCAACCACGGTGCGGGTGGTCATTGTTGGTGGTGGCTGCGCGGGTTTGGCCACCGCCTGGCAGTTGTGCAAGCTCAACCGCGAGCGCGCCAAACTCAAGCCGGCCGAGCGCAAAAAATTGCCACTGTTCAAGATTGAGGTCTTCGAGTCGACCCGGCGGCTGGGGGGTAAGGGCGCCTCGGTGCGCGATGCCAACGGCCGCATCCTGGAGCATGGCCTGCATGTCTGGCTGGGCTTCTACGAAAACGCCTTTCGCATGATGCGCGAGTGTTATGCGATGGTCGACAAAAACGGCTGGGGGCCCAAGGCTGGCGAAGGTGATCGGCTGGCCCACGGCAGTTTTGATGAAGCCTTTGTGCCCGAGCCGCACATCGGCGTTGCGAGCCGCAGGCTGTCGGGCGATTGGGAGGTCTGGAGCGCCTTTTTGCCACCTATGAAGGGGCAGCCGGGCGAGCCGCTCGACGAGCAATCGAACCCGTTCACCTGGTGGGGCTACTTGGCGCGCGCGCTGGCGCTGGCAAAGGCCTTGATGCAAAGCGCACTGGCGCCGGCCGAGCCGCAAAGCGGACGCAGCGGTGTTGGTGCGGGCGCCCGCTCGTCGCTGGACGAGGCGATGGAACTCGATTTCGCGTTTGACCCGCTGGATTCGCCCAACGTGCTGCTGGAGCGCATGGCCCGCATGCTGCGCGTGGGCCTGTTGACGTCGGCCGCCAGCGTATTGCAGGGCGTGACGATGGTCGAGCGCTGGCTGCGCGAGCGCAACCCGGCTCCGCAGAGCGCCGCCGGTTTGTTGAAGTTTGTCGAGGCGCTGGCCACCCAGACCCGGCGCCAGTTGCGCGACCTGGTGCAAGTTGATGAAGAACTGCGACGCAAGACCGAGGTGATCGACCTGCTGATGACGATTCTGGTGGGCCTGTACCGCGACCGGGTGTTCTTCAGCGACAAAGGGCTGGATGCGATTGACCACATCGACTACCGCGCCTGGCTGCGCAAGCATGGGGCGACCCTCACTGCCGTTGAGTCGCCACTTGTCAAAGGCATTTACGACCTGGTGTTTGCGTACCGCGACGGCCGCCACGACAAGCCGTCGCTGTCGGCAGCGCAGGCGCTGCGCGGCGCGATGCGGATGTTCTTCAGCTACCGCGGGTCGATGTTCTGGCGTATGCGCTCAGGCATGGGCGATGCGGTGTTTGCGCCGCTGTACCGGGCGCTGCTGAAGGAGGAGGTGGGGTTCCGTTTCCTGCATCGGTTGGACCAGGTGAGTTTCGATTTTCAACAAGGGCGGGTCGATCAGCTGCAGTTCAGTGTGTTGGGTACGCTAACTCAAGGCGCGTCGCCACTTGACGGATTTGGATGCTGGCCCGACAGCGCAAGCGCATTCACCACTGCCACGACCGACGAAAGCAAAACAGTGTTGAAAGACGGCCAGCACTTCGACGTGGTGGTGCTGGCCGCCGGCATCGATGGTCTTGTCAAGGCCTGCGGGCAGAAAGACCCCAACCGGCGCAGCCGTGCCAGCGGCGAGTTGTTCACCAAATTGCCACTCTGGGACGCAATGCGCAAAAACGTGGCGACGGTGGGCACGCACTCGACCCAAGTCTGGCTCGATGCCGACCTGGAAGCGCTGGGCTGGCAGCGTGGACCGGTCATCGTTGCCGGGCTCGGCGAAGCCGCCGAAAGCGGCACCCAGCGTGGTTACGAAACCTGGGCCGACATGACCCATACGCTGGGTTCCGAACGTGCGCACCGGGCCGCGACAAGCGGCCAGCGGCAGGCCGACGAAGTGCGCTCGATTGCCTACTTTTGCGGCGTCTTGCCTGACCAGGCCAAACCCGACAAGGCCAAACTGCTGGCAGCCGACCAGGCCGCATTGAAAACCTTGCTCGAGGCAGGGCTGAAGCCACTGTGGCCTGAGGCCGACGGAAAAAAAGGCCGCAAGACCCCACTGCAGCGCCTGGTGTCGGCCGACGGCAAGCAGCAGGTGGGCGAGCAAGGCCTTGGCCAGCAACACTTTGCGTTGAACATCGAAGGCAGCGAGCGCTACACCCAGTCGCTGCCGGGCAGCGCAGCGTGCCGGATTTCACCGCTCGACACCGGCTTTGCCAACATGACCATTGCTGGTGACTGGACCGACTGCGGCTTCAATGGCGGTTGCATCGAAGCCGCGGTGATGTCGGGCCTGTTGGCCGCGCATGCGATCAGCGGTCGCAGTGAACTTCACCACATTGTTGGTTACCACCACCCATGACAAACCAGCGCTGGTCAATGCCGACGCCGAAAGAGACCCGGCCGAACCGCAATTTCGGCGGCATCTTTCGAACCGCTGAAAAGCAGGGCAAGGGCACGACGCTGGGCGGCGTACCGCTGCAAACGGCGACCGCCGCGGTGCTGGCCACCGTGCAACTTGGCTACAAGGTGGCCGATGCGCAGATCGACCGCGGCCGCCGTCTGGCCCGCCAGGTGCGTGGCGCAGCGCAACGCGCGGGCATCGGTGATGAAGCGCAGGCGCTGGATGCCACCGAAAGGTTGCTGCTGCGCGGTCTGCAACTGGGCCTGGAATGGATCGAGGGCGCGGCGGCCGGGCCGCGCAGCCCGCTGCGGCGCATCGCCGAGGCAGAGTACAAGCTGATCGGGTCGCTGCTGGGCCTGCGCCAGGATGCGGCGCCAGCCACTGCCACCAGCGCGCCGGCCGCAGCCAGCCCGCTGGCGCGGGCTGCGCCGGCCGCGGCAGCCGCAGCACCGGCGCCGCCAGCGCTGTTGTTACGCCATGCCAAAGACTCAGCGCGGCGGGATGTGCAGGTGATTGATGGGTCCATGCAAGTCTTGGACAAGGGGTTTGCCACTGAACTGTGGTTCCGCCACCGCGACACGCCGGCCGCGCCCCGGCTGGTCGCCGCGCTCGTGGTCAACGCTGACGGCAGTGCCGGCATCACGTTCACCACCCTCACCAAGCATCCGGCCGGCCGCTGGCGCGCCGCGATCTGTGACGACACGGGCCTGCAGCTTGGCCGCGTCGAGATCGAGTTGTAGGCCAACGCCATGGGCCACCGCGACGCCCATGCAACGGCGGCTGAGACTTCCGCCGCCGCCACCACCGCCGATGAAGCGCTGGTGCCGCCAATGCTGGATGAATACGGCGCGCTGGTGCGCAAGCATCTGCAGCGCTACCTGGCGCGCCGCCCGCCCAGCCGCTACCTCGACGAGTTGCTGGCGGACTACCCGCGGCGCGGCGGCAAGATGCTGCGGCCTAGTCTGTGCATCGCAGCGGCGCGTGCGCTGGGCGCCAGCGCGCAAGATGCGGTGGCCTCGGCCGCCTCGATCGAGTTGCTGCACAACGCGCTGCTGATCCATGACGACATCGAGGATGGCAGCGACCAGCGCCGGGGCGCGCCCACGCTGCATGCCTTGCACGGCGTGCCGTTGGCGCTGAATGCCGGTGACGCGTTGGGGCTGCTGAGCCTGCTGCCGCTGAAGGACAACGTCGGCCGCCTTGGCCTGGCCACTGCGCTGAAGATCTTCGAGGAGACCGAGCGCACCGCCTGGGCCAGCGCCGAAGGGCAGGCGCTGGAGCTGGGCTGGCAGCACCACGCCCGCCTTGATGTGAGCGAGGAAGACTACCTGACGATGGTGCTGCTGAAGACCTGCTGGCTGACCACCATCCACCCGCTGCGTGTGGGCTGTCTGATCGGTGGGCGTGGCCGCTTCGACCTGGATTCGCTGACTCGGATGGGCTTTTTCTTCGGCGCCGCGTTTCAGATCCAGGACGATCTGCTCAACCTCGACAGCGGCCCACGCTATGGCAAAGAGGCTAACGGCGACCTGTTTGAAGGCAAGCGCACGCTGATGGTGATCCACGCACTGGCCCAGGCGGCGCCGGTAGATCGGCGGCGCCTGGCGCGGTTTTTGGCGCGCACGCGGCCGCAGCGCCGCGAGGTCGATGTGTGCTGGGTGCATGGCTTGCTGATTCGCTGTGGCTCACTGTCCCATGCCCGCCAGGTGGCGGCCGGCATGGCAGGGGCGGCACTGGCCGAGTTTGACCGCGCTTTTGCCGGCGTGGCACCCAGCCGCGACCTGCGGTTTCTGCGCGGCATGATGACTTGGGTGCTGCGGCGTTCGCACTGAGCGCAGCAGCACCACGGACGGAGCGGTCGATGAAGAAAAGGGTTCTGCTCTACGGCGCCACCGGTTTTTCCGGTCGGTTGATCGCAGCCTATGCACAACGGCGTTGGGCGTCTCGCCAGTCGCCGTTCGAGTTGGTACTGGGTGGTCGCAGTCCCGAGGCGCTGGCCAGCATGGGCGCGGCGCTGGGCCTGCAGGTGCGCGCCTTCGGTCTGGACGACAGCCGCCGCACCGAGGTTGCGCTGGCCGAACCCGGTGTGTTTGTGGTCATCAACGCCGCCGGCCCGTTCGCCTGGACCGGCATGGCGCTGGCGCAGGCGGCCTTGCGCGCCGGTTGCCACTATGTCGACATCAACGGCGAGGCCGATGTCTACAAGCGCATGGACGACTTGGGCTACTTTGCCGAGCAGCGGGGCTTGACGCTGGTGGCTGGCGCCGGCCACTCGGCCACCACCTCTGACCTGATGCTGGCGCATGCGTTGGATCGCCTGCGCGGCGCCGGAATCAGCGAAGTGGGCACCGCTCGCATTGTGTTTTCGCAGGTCAAGCACTTGTCGCGCGGCAGTGCGCAAACCGCTTGGCGGTCGGTGCGTGAGCAAGTGGTGGTGATGCGCGAAGGGCCACGTGAGCGCAAATTTGGTGGCGGGCGGGCATTGCAGGCATCGCAGGTGCCGACGGGTCAGATCGAGCGCAGCTTCAACTTCGGCGAGCTGCCAGTTGAGGGCGGTGCGCCGAGGCGGCCCGGCGCACCGTGCATTGCCACGGCGGTAACCCTGCTGGATCTGTTCACCGCGCGCTTGACGGTGTTGCGCTCGAAAGTGCGGGTCAAGCGAATTGAGGCCTATATCGCGATGTCCGAAGGCGCGCGCATCTTTGTGCAACTCGGCGCACTGGCGGCGCCGCTGCTGGCCGCGCCGGGGGTGCGCCGGCTGGTGCAGCAGCAGGTAAACCTGCTGCCGGAAGGCCCCGATGCCAATGAGCGCAAAGCCGACCGGCATAGCGTGCTGCTGGAGATCGACGATGGTTGCGGCCAGACGTTGTTTGATTGGCGCATCGAGACGCCCGACCTGTATGACTTCACCGCCAACTGCGTGGTCGGTGCCACCGAGGGTTTGCTGCGTGGGCCAAGAGCCGGCTGGTGCACGCCGGCCGAGATGTTCGAGGTGGATGGGGTTTTTGCGCAGCTTGACAAACCTGGTACCGTTTTGGCCGGCTGCCGCTTTGTCGAGCGTGTGTCGGCGGTGCCGATGCCGGCGGCGCTGGCGGAAACTCCGGTAACCGTCCCATCATGACCACGCCGGTCTTTGATTTCTGGGTCGGCGTGTTGGCGGTCGATGCCGCGCTCGACGCCGACATTCGTGCTGGCAGTACCGATGTGGACACTGGCCCACCGTCGCTGTTGAATATTGGCCGCCGGCTGCAACCGGGTGGCCGCTTCATCGTCGAGGTGATCCGCGAGCGCACCGGTGAGTCCACCGACGCGGGCTCAACCCATCTGCTGTTGCTGCTGTCCACGACAGACGGGTACCGCGTGGTCGGCCGCCCCTGGCATGGCTGCTTCGGTTTTACTAACCAGGCGAGTCTGGGCGACAAGCTGAGCGAACGCGGTTTCCCGCTGCTGGAGGCGCGCATCGAACTCGAAACCACCAACGACGGCAAACCCACCCGCCTGCGGGTCTTCGATCCACTGGCCACCGGTGCCGCCGATGCTGCCGCAGGTGCTGCGCTGCTGACGCTGCATGGCGTGCAACTGGACGCGCCCGTCGGCGTAGCGACAACGGGCTACGCGTTGACCACCGACTACACGCAGCCGCTGCTGGCACCCGACATCGGCGACAGCGGCGCCCAGGTGCTGGTGCGCGCGTCGTCGCTGGGCTTGAGCCGAACGGGCATCCAGCGCTTGAAACTGGCGGGTGACGCCGGTCTGCATATCCAGCCTTCAGAGCGCTTGAACCTGGCCCCACTCGCGGGGCCACAGCGGCGGCTGATAACACTGGCTTGGCGGGGCACGCTGCCCAAGGGGCTGGATATGCAGCCAACGCCAGCGCCGGCTGCGGCGGCTGGCAAGCCACCGCCTCCCCGCCACACGCCGGCAATGCTGTCTCGGCACCCAAGGCCGGCGGCGCTGGCTGCCACCGGTTTTCGTTTCGAGGACGTGGAGCTGTACGGCTTTCGCATCGACTTGCGAGAACACGGCAAAGACCCGGACAAGACGCTTGAGCAGATGGTCGGTGCGTTGAACTTCCACACCAAGGTCATCGACCCCCAAACCGGCTTGCCCAGCGACCAAGCGCGCCTGGACACCGCCTACCGTTACCGCGCGGCATCGCGCACGGTGGTGGTCGAGTTGTTGCGCTACGGCAAGATGCTGGCGGGCCAGACGAGTGGGTCAGGCGCCAGCGAGCCTTTCACCGCCCAGCACGAGTTGCTGTTGCGGGTGCTGGTGGGCCGTGTCGACGACAACACGGTGCAGGCGCGTGACCCAGCGGTGTTTGTGCCGGCAATCTTTGTTGACAACCCGCTGTCCAAGCTGATCGGCCGTGAGCTGCAAGGCTTCAAGAAGCGGCTGGCCAGCTTTGCCGATGGCCAAGACCAGCCGCTGTCGATCGATGGATTTTGTGGCGCCAACCGGGTTCAGCAGCCATTGGCCGACGTGACCCAGGTAGGGGTCTCCAACTGGCCGGGCGACAAGGCGGGTCTGGCCTCGCCGTTCCTGCAAATCGGCTGGCCCGAATCCGCTGCGCAGCCTGATGGGAACGAGCAGTTCGAGGTCTTGCCCGGCGTACACCACGAAACCCGCTGGCGGCAGGATGACTTTGACGATGCCGACTTTCGGCGCGCCTTTGCCAGCGAGGTGCTGGCCGACGGCTGGAACTGTTTCCGGTCTTTGCAGGCAGGCCCGGTCGACAACCGCCCGATGCCCAAGGCCTGGATTGGCGGCAGTTGCACGTTGCGGGACGTGCGGGTCAGCTTCCCGGTCGGCATCGTGACGCTGACCTTGGGCAACCAGGATGAGCTGCCAACGGCCTGGAAGGCCTTGTCTGAGGCTACCGGCGGTGAGGTGGCGCTGCCCACCGGCGCCTGGTACCACCTTCGATGCTCACTGGACCTGCGGCTGGAAGACAGCTTGCGGTAACGCGGCGCCGGTGTGGATGCCGGTGTCGGTCAAGCTGGGTGCTGGCAAGGCGGCCTTGATCACCGCCAACTGGCTGGCCACCCAATCGGGCTGTTGGGGCGGCGCTGCCTTCCCATCCAGCACCGCCAGCGCCTGGCGCGCGATGGCGGCGCCATCGTCGGCGGGCGCGGCGACCAGCAGCCAGTTGCTGGCAGCACGCAGCGCCACGGCGATGGCACCTTGTTGTTCTGCCTGGTGTATCGCGCAAGCCAGGTGGGCCGCAGCGCGCTGCGGGTCGGGCTCGGCGGCGGCCGCCAGGATCAGCAGTTCGGCGTGCATATAGGTCTCTTCGCCGGTCTCGGCACGTTGTAGCCCTTCTTGCAGCACCGCCCGCGCCCCGTCTTGATCACCAGCCACCAACATGCCCTGCGCGATACCCCACTGGTAGAACGTGGCGCTGAGTTCGGCGCCGGCCTGCAAAAAGGCCTGG
The DNA here is from genome assembly GCA_031411635.1 of Betaproteobacteria bacterium. Lineage (GTDB taxonomy): Bacteria > Pseudomonadota > Gammaproteobacteria > Burkholderiales > Burkholderiaceae_C > Pseudaquabacterium. The sequence continues at coordinate 3,442 of JANOBL010000075.1, read as the reverse complement.
TGCACCTGCTGCAGCATCGTGATCGACGCGGCTGCAGGCGCGCTGGCGGCCGACGCGATGCAGACCTGCATCAGCGCGGCGGGCGCCCAGGTGGCAAAGCCGTGCTTTTGCGAAATGGCCAAGCCCGCCTGCCCGACTTCAAGCGCCTTGCCAAAGCGGCGCTGCAACTGGCACGAGCCCGACAGCCAGACCATGCCGTAGGCGGTGTCAAACGGGCGCTGTACGCGCTGCAAATGTTGCTCCAGCGCGGCCTCGGCAGCTACGGCAGCAGCCAGGTCGCCGCGCATCCAGGCCACCGTGGTCAACAGCGCCCACGCAGCGTTGATCGGGTCTTGCGGGTTGGCATACACAAAGCGGTCACCGTGCTCGGCCTGGTGCAGCGCAACGCTTTGCTCAAGCAACTGCTGCGCCTCGGCGAAACGGCCCCGGTACATCGCGGGGTACGCGGCAAACGACTGGGCATCGATCAGCAGATCACTGCGGCCGCAGCGCTGCGCCAGGGCGATGCACTGCAGCGCCAGCCGATCAGCTTGCACGATGCGCCCGCGCACCAGAAAGTAGCTGCCCAGGCCGCGCACGATCGGGAACAGCTCCTCGGGATTGGTCGATTCGTCGCACAAAGCCAAGGCGTCGGCGTAGGTTTGCTCGACCACCGGAGCGGCATAGCCCAGCGTCGCGGTCAACGACAAGCCCATCTGCGCCACCAGGCCGAGCCGCAACGAGCGACGCTGGTCGACGTCGGCGACAAGGTCTACCAGCTTGAGTCCGGCTTCAGCGTGACCGATGGATTCCTGGTGCGCGGCGCGCGAAGCTGTCTGGCGGGCGGCGTCTATCAGGCAGCGCACGGCGTCGGAGGTGCGCCCGGCCTGCGCCAGGTGATGCGCCAGCAGGTCGGGCGCGGCTTCGCCAGCCACCGCCACATCGTGTGCCAGGATATCGGCTGTCTGCGAGTGCAGTTGTCGGCGTTCACTCCGCAACAGCGTCTGGTACACGGCGTCATGGATCAGCGCGTGCTTGAAGCGCAGCGACTCGTAGGACGCGGCGCCTGTGGCGACCAGCAGGCCGTCCTCCAGCAGTTTGCCGATCGGCCCCGCCAGGCCGGATTGCTCACCGGTCAGGCGCGACAACAGGCGCCAGGAAAACTCGCGCCCCAACACCGATGCGGCTTGCACCAGCGGCTTGAGCCGCGGCAAACGGTCCAACCGTGCTTGCACCACGTTCTGCAAGGTGGCCGGAATCGCCCCGGCGTCGGCGCGGGCTTCGCAAGCAGCGCGGGTGAGCTCTTCGATGAACAGCGGGTTGCCTTCGGCACGCTGAACAATCCACTGCACAGTCTTCGCCGCCAGGGTTGCCGCGCCGGCCGTGCGGTGCACCAGGGCCTCAGAATCCGCGGCGGGCAGCGGCTCCAGCACCAGCCGGGCTGAGAATCGCAGTTCGGCCATGCCGGCCGCAGCCTCACGGGCCGTGACAACAGCCAGCATCGGAAGAGAAGACGAGGTGTCAAGCAGCCGCTGCAGGAACAGCCGCGTTGTGGCGTCAGACCAGTGCAGGTCTTCAACCGACAGCAGTACCGGCGTGCGAGCCGCAAGCGCATGCACCAGGTCGATCAAGATCGTGATCGTGCGCTCGCGCACCAACTCCGGGCTGTCCTGGCCACTGCCGGCCGTGGCGCGAGGGGAAAACAGCGGCCGCAGGCAGTCCAGCGCGACATCGGCGGCACCGCGCGGCAGCAGCGGGGTCAGCAGCACGCGGGCCTTCTCGGTGCCAGCGGCTTCGTCATCTGCGCTGTGCACATCGGCCAAGCGACGCAGCAGAACACTCAGCGGATACAGCGGCGAGTTGCTGGTTCGCGGTGTGCAGTGCAGGTCCAGGTGCAGCGCTTGGTCGTCGGCAATCAACAGCTCCAGCGCGCGCGCAATTCGGGACTTGCCGATGCCGGCGTCACCCAGCAGTTCAACGGCCTGGCCCTGGCCGGCGCGTGCCAGTGTCCAAAGCTGCGCAAGCTGGTGCATCTGGGCATCGCGTCCAATCATGTCGCCCATGCCCCGGCCAGCGCGATGGGCCTCGAAGCGTGACATTGGCGCGGTTTCGCCGCTCACCAGCCAGGCCGGCAGCGCTGTTGGAAACCCTTTCAGGTCGAGCTGGCCCATTGCATGAAACTCAAAGCGCTGGCCTACCAGGCGCCGGGTGTCGTCGCACAGCACAACACCGCCGGGCGGCGCTTCATGCACCAGCCGCGAGGCCAGGTGGGCGACGCGGCCGGTCACGGACTGCTCGTCAATCACTGCACCAAGCGCAGACTCGCTGACCACCACGCTGCCGGAGGCGATGCCCACACGCAGGTCCAGCCGGGTGGCCGGCGCGGCGCGCAGGGTGTGGATCGAGCGAACCAGGTCCAGGCCGGCACGCACTGCCGATTCGGCCGAGTCTTCCTGCGCCGCTGGATACCCGAACACGACGAAGGCACCATCACCCAGAAACTGCACCACGTAGCCGCCATGGCGGCGCGAGACCTCTCGCACGGTGCGTTTGACGGCGGACAGCACGCTGCGCAGGTCGTCCAGGTCGAGTTCGTTGGCAAGTTGGGTGGAGCGCACCAGATCGCAGAACAGCAGGGTTCGCTGGCGCACTTCCGCGCGGCCACCGTCGGCGTCTTGTTCCGGCGCGCCGGCCAGTGACAGTCCGCACTGGTCACAGAAGCGGGCGTTGGGTCGGCTGCTGGCGCCGCAGCCGGCGCAGATCATCGTCATCGCGCCACAGCGCCGTGGCGCAAGCGCTGTCGGTATGGGCGTTCAAGGTTCAAGACAATCCCTTCCCCACGCTGGGCTGGCAGCGGGCCAAGGTAGATCGGTTCTGTTGCTGCAAGACCTGTTGGGATGCTATCAGCGCCGCCATGCTGGGGTAATCCAGGGGTCGCGCAGCGGCGAACGGCCATGCACCATGGCCGTTGGCGATGGCGGCGATCAACGTGCCGACCCTACCCACCCCAGGAGCAATCACATGCCCGAAAGCCAGACCCCAGCAAACACCCCCGGTCCCGCCGAGCTGGACGTGGTGGTGGTCGGCGCCGGCTTTGCCGGCCTCTACCTGCTGCACCGCTTGCGCCAGCTCGGCTTCTCAGCCCGCGTGCTGGAGGCGGCCGGCGACGTGGGTGGCACCTGGTACTGGAACCGCTACCCGGGCGCGCGCTGCGACATCCCGACCACCGACTACAGCTACAGCTTTGACCCGGCGCTGGAGCAGGCCTGGACCTGGTCTGAAAAGTACGCCACGCAGCCGGAAATCCTGCGCTATGCCCAGTTTGTGGCCGAGCGCTACGACCTGCGGCGCGACATCGCGTTCAACACCCGGGTCGAAGCAGCGCAGTGGGATAACGCCGCCAGCCGCTGGCGCATCCGCACCAGCACCGGCGCCGACCTCAGCGCGCGCCATTGCATCATGG